>JAZSKU010000006.1:0-10004 GCA_045535005.1 Bacilli bacterium | reverse complement strand
CATTTTCAACAATAATTTTAATAATTAAAGTTTGTTTAATATTTTCCATAATTATTTCTTCTTTTTATCAGAACATTTTTCATCTTTATATTCTATTTCTAAAGTAACATGATTAATATTCTCTTCATTTAAGAAATCTTTAATTTCTTGTTTTAAAGTAATAATGTCTTCACTAGTTAAATCAACATTTAATTTAATATGACAAGTCATACAATTATTAATACCATCTAAACTCCATACATGAATATGATGAACATCACTTAAAGAATTAAAGTTTTCAATTAACTTATTCTTAATATCATCAATACTTAAATCATTAGGAATCTTATCCATAAATATATTAAATACTTTCTTAAGATTTCTATTAACATGTACTAAAATATATAAAGCAATTAATATAGATAATATTGGATCAATAATAACTAAATCGAAACATTTAATACATATACTTCCAATTAATACAGCTACCCATCCTAAAGTATCTTCAAGCATATGTAAGCTTATATTCTTTTCATTAAGTTTAATTCCTTTATGTGTTTTAAATGCAGCATATCCATTAATTAACACTCCAAAGATAGCAAATATAATCATAGCATCATGATTAATAGTCTCAGGATTAAATATTCTCTTAGTAGCATGAATTAATATAAATATAGAACCAACAGTTAATACAAAAGATGTAATAAATGCTCCTAAAAGAGAGTATCTTAAATAACCATAAGTATATTCTTTATCAGGTAACTTTTTACTTTTCTTTTCAAGTAAATAAGATATACCAATAGATACAGAATCTCCTATATCATGTACAGCATCTGATAATATAGATACACTATTTGTTAAAATAGCTCCAACTATTTCAACTATAGAAAATATTAAATTTAAATAAAATGCAGATTTAATATTTTCTTCAGCATGATCGTGTTCATGGTCATGTTCTTCAATAACTTTCTTTTTCATAACAATACCTCAATAATATTTTAACACAAGAATATAAAAAAACATAACATAAATATTATTGAATAAAACACACCATTTTAGTATAATTAAAAGAGGTGAACATTATGAATAATTTAAAACCAATATCAGGTAATGTACAATTTGAAATAACTATTTTATTACTAGTAATTTTTATACTAGCTATAACAGTTTTAGTATTAACAATTGTTAAAAAAATAAAAGATAAGGATTAATATGAAAAAGAAATTTAATGTAACATGTATATGGGCGTTTTGGATAATTTTCTTAGAATTAATATATAGAATATTTATAGTAGGAAGTTTCTTTAATTTAGATACTCTATCAGTTATATTATTTAGTATTCCATGGATTATTTTATTTTCATTTATAACTAACATATTTCCTAAAATAGTTAATAGAATATTAAATATAGTATTAGTGTCTGCTATGGTAATAATTACTTTAGCACAAATAGTATATTTTAACTTTTATAATTCTATATTCTCATTTTTCTCATTAACAACAGGAACAGGACAAGTAATGCAATTTTGGGAAATGATAATAGAAGTAATATTAAGAATATGGTATGTATTTGTAATTATTTTAGTGCCATATATATTATTCTTAATATTCCATAATAAAGTATTTAGATTTGAAAGAATAAAGAAATTTAATGTTTTATTTAACTTAATAGTATTAGTAATATCAATGATAGGAATAACTTGTTTAGTAAGATTTACAAATAAGGGTATCTATTCATTAAATAGATTACTATTCGAAACACACGCACCAATGTTAACAATAAATAAAACAGGATTACTTACAATGGAAGTAATTGATTTAAAAAGATATGTATTTGGATTCGAAGAAGTATTATATGTAGATGAAACACAAGAAAAAGTAGAAATTTCAGAAGAAAAACAAGCAGAATATAATATGTTAGATATAGATTTTGATTCTTTAATAAAGAAAACATCTAACAAAACATTATTAAAGATGCATAAATATTTTAATGGAGTACAACCTACAGAAAAGAATATATACACTGGAATGTTTAAGGGTAAAAATCTTATATTTGTAACAGCAGAAGCATTTGATGCAATAGCTGTAGATCCAAAAGTAACCCCAACATTATATAAGATGGCTAATAATAGTTTTGTATTTAATAATTATTATCAACCATTATTTCCAGTATCAACATCTGATGGTGAATACTTAAATCTTACAAGTTTGATACCTAAAGAAGGTGTATGGTCATTTGCTAAAACAGCAGATATAAAAATGCCTTTTGGTTTAGGTACAATGTTTAAAAATGAAGGATATAACTCATATGGATTCCATAATCATCATTACAATTATTATGATAGAGGAGAATCTCATCCAAATTTAGGATTCACATATTACGGTTGCCGTAATGGTTTAGAAAAGAAAATGGATTGTGATGCGTGGCCAAATAGTGATATAGAAATGATCGAAGGTACAATGAGTTACTACTTAAATAAAAAGAAACCATTCGCAACTTACTATATGACAGTAAGCGGTCACTTAAATTATAACTTCTATGGAAATCATATGGCTATGAAACATAAAAAAGAAGTTAAAAATCTTAAATATAGCGACCCTGTAAAAGCATATTACGCAACGCAAATAGAATTAGATAAAGCAATGGAAATACTATTAAAAGAACTTAAAAAAGCAGGTAAACTTGATGATACATTAATAGTTATCGCACCAGATCATTACCCATATGGACTTACTACAGAACAAATGAATGAAGTAAGTAAGAAAAATAGAGGAAATAAATTTGAAAACTATCATACAACATTAATAATGTATAACCCATCTATAGAAAAAACAGTTATAGATAAAACAATATCTAGTTTAGACATTTTACCAACAGTTTATAATTTATTCGGATTAAATTATGACTCAAGACTATTAATGGGAAGAGACATATTTTCAGAAGAAGAACATATCGTAATTCTTTCAGATAGAAGTTGGATAACAGATAAAGGTAAATATAATAGTGTAACTAAGAAATTTACTAAAACAACAAAAGAAAAACTAGAAGAGGGTTATATAGATAAAATAAATACAATTGTTGCTCAAAGATTTAGTATGTCAGCATTAATATTAGATAATAACTACTATAAAAAAGTAGGATTATAATGACAATAGAAGTAAATAATTTTGATTTAAAAAGCACCATATTAAGTGGTGCTTGCTTTAGAGTAACAGAAGAAAAAGATGGTAGTTTTACAAATATATTAAATGATAGAGTAATAAATATAAAACAAAATAACAATTTATTAACAATAAAATCAAATAATTATGATAATATAGAATTAATAATAAAAGAGTATTTTGATTTAAATAGAGACTATAACAAAATAAATAATGAATTAATCAAAAATGATAAACAAATGACTAACATTATTCCCAAAGTAGAAGGATATAAAATAATAAATCAAGATTCATTCGAAATGTGTATAAGTTATATAATAAGTCAAAATAATAATGTAAAAAGAATAAGTAAATCTATAGAAGAATTATCAAAAAGATATGGTAAAGAAATAGAATTTAATGATAATAAATATTATTTATTTCCTAAATATGAAGATTTAATAAATGTAACGCAAGAAGAATTTAAATCTTTGGGAGTAGGATTTAGAGATAAATATTTAGTAGATTTTATACAAAAATATAAATCATTAAAAGATATAAACACTTTATCAACAGAAGATGCATTAAAAGAATTGATGAAAGTTAAAGGTATAGGTTTAAAAGTAGCTTCATGTATATTATTATTCGGATATAAAAGATTAGATGTATATCCAATAGACACATGGGTTAAACAATGTATAAAAGAAAATTATGGTATAAAAGATGATCAAAAAACAATAGAAGAATTTGCTAAAAAGACATATAAAGAATATTCAGGTTTAGCAATTCAATATTTATATCATAGTCAAAGAAATATAGAATAGAGGGACATATGAGAAAAATAGCGATGTTATTAGTTACAATTTCATTTATTTTTGCAACACTATTTGGTCTAACAGGATTCTTAATAAATAAGAATATAATATTCTTAAGAGAAGGATTCTACCTTTTAGGAGACCAAGAAGTAACATTAAATTATGGAAAAAAGTATGAAGAAAAAGGTTTCATCGCTAAATTAAATGGAGAAGATCTTCAAAAGAAAGTTGTCGTAACAGATGATATAAACATAAATAAAGTAGGCATATATAAAATAAATTATATATTAGACTTAGGTTATACAAAAAAAGAACTAACAAGAAAAATTAAGATTGAGGATAATACTCCACCAATATTAACATTATCTAAAAACAAAATATATTTAACTAAAGGAGAGGAATTTATTTCTCCCACATATAAAGCAGTTGATAACTATGATGGAGATGTAACAAATAGAGTTACAGTTTCACATAATATAAATGTTAATAAAACTGGAACATATAAAGCAATATATACAGTATCAGATACTAACGGTAACTCAGTAGAAGAAGAACTAGAAGTAGTAGTAGAAGATGAGTTTGATCATACATATATAAAAGTATCAATAAAAAAACAAAAATTAACTTACTACGTAAAACATGAAAAAGTATTTGAAGCAGATGTAGTAACTGGTCAAAGTGGAGCAACTAAAACAGGTGACTATAAAATAAATAAATTAGTTAAAGGTACTGTTTTAGCAACTAAAAACTATAGAACATATGTTAATTATTGGTTAGGATACTCAGGTAATAGATATGGAATACACGATGCGCCATGGAGAAAGAAATTTGGTGGAAATATATATAAAACAAACGGTAGCCATGGATGCGTAAATATATCAACAAAAGATGCTAAAAAACTATATCAAACAGTAAAAGTAGGTACTCCAGTATACATAAGAAGATAGGTAATTCCAAGAGAATTGCCTTTTTTATTGATTTGTGATATAATATGAACTCAGTCATTAGACTGAATTGGAGGTGTACTGTATGCAAGTTATAAAAAGAGTAGATGTTTTATCACATAAAGCTAACCAAAAAGTATTAAGTAACGAAAATTTATCAGGTATTCATGTAGCTTCATATACAGGTTTACCTAAAATTAAAGAAACTTTAGAAAAATATAATCCAACACAAAAAGTAGTGTATTATGAGGCAAAACAAGATACACTTTGTGGAGCAGATTATTTATCAACATTAACAGAAGATATATTAAAAAGATTTCCAAACTTTGTATTAGATTTAGATGATCCAGAATTATCATTATTTGTAAAAGAAATATTAAGATATCAAGGAATAACATTAATGGTAGCGACAGATATAGATAAATCAATGGATGGAGATTTCTTACATATTAAGAGAAACATATCAAGAAGTGAATTACTTAGTTTATTAAAGAGACAAAGAAAACTTATAATAGATGAAAAAGAATATAGAGATTCATTAGGTAGAAGTATAATTAATGATTTCGTACAAACAAGTAATGATTCTATAATAAGTACTTGGGCTCCAAAATTAATATTATAAAAATATTGAAATACTAAATAAAATATGTTATTCTTATAACGAGGTAAAAAACTATGTCAGAAGAACAAGAAAAAGATACAATTGTTTTTAATGAAAAAGAAACTGTTTTATTTTTTAGTTTTTCATTTTCTCATCGTTAAGATGAGATTTTTTTTGCCTAAATTTTTGTTATAAGGAGGAGTAATGAAGAAAAACAAAGATTTATTACTTGATATCAATGACAGACCAAAACCATTAAATTGGTTAATGCTTTCAATACAACATATATTTGCAATGTTTGGTGCAACAATATTAGTTCCAATATTAGTAAATAATGCTGCAGGAAGTGAAATTTTATCAATCCCAGTAGCTTTAATAAGTTCTGGTATAGGTACACTTATCTATATAGTATGTACAAAGGGTAAGAGTCCTGTTTATTTAGGTAGTTCATTCGCATTTATAACACCAATAATAGTTGCATGTGGACTAGGTGGTAAAGCTAGTGTATTTACCGCTATAATGGCAGTGGGGTTAGTATACTTTATTGTTTCATTAATAATAAGATTAGTAGGTAAAAAATGGATTAATAAATTATTACCACCGATCGTAGTAGGTCCAATGATTATGATAATAGGTTTATCACTTGCACCTACAGCAGTAGAAGAAATAGGATTAAATTTAGAAGTAGTTCCTTGGAAAGCACTAGTAGTTGCTGCAGTATCATTTATAACAACAGCAATATTAGCAGTAAGAGGAAAAGGAATATTTAAAGTAATACCATTCTTAATAGGTATGGTTGCAGGATATATATCAGCATTATGTTTAGGGATGATAGATTTTGCACCAGTATCCTCAGCAAAAATATTAGAAGTACCAAACTTCTATATACCATTCTTACATTATAAATTAAACTTTGCAGCAATACTTACAATAGTACCAATAGCTTTAGTAACAATGGCAGAACATATTGGAGACCATAAAGTATTAAGCGAAATAGTAGGAAGAGATTTGATAGAGGATCCTGGTTTAGATAAAACACTTATGGGAGATGGACTTGCTACTTTAGCAGCAGGTGTAATAGGTGGACCTCCAAATACAACATACGGTGAAAATACTTCAGTTGTAGGTATGACAAAAGTTGCATCAGTATGGGTAACAGGATTAGCTGCAGTAATAGCAATTATAATAGGTTTTGTAGGAAAATTAACATCAGTTATATCAACAATCCCAAATGCAGTATTAGGTGGAGTAGCAGTACTTTTATATGGATTTATCGCAGTTAATGGTTTAAAAGTATTAATTCAAAATAAAGTAGATTTTAAAAATACAAAAAATATTGTTATAGCATCTACAATGTTAGTATTAGGCCTAGGAGGAGCAGCAATATCAATTAATAGTGGAAATATGATGATATCAATTTCAGGAATGAGCCTATCTGCAATAATAGGTATAGTACTAAATCTAGTTTTACCAGAGGAGAAATAATGAAAGAAATAATTTTAGATCATCCACTTATATCACATAAATTAGCAATACTAAGATCAAAAGATACAGGCACAAAAAAATTTAGAGAAATAATATCAGAAATAGCTATGATTCTATGTTATGAAGCAACAAAAGATGCTAAAACATATATAAGTGAAGTAGAAACACCACTTATAAAAACAAATTGTAATATTATAAATGAAGATGACTATGCATTTATACCAATATTAAGAGCAGGTATGAGTATGGTAGATGGAATTATAAAAGTAATACCAAATGCTAAAATAGGTCATATAGGTTTATATAGAAATGAAGAAACACTAAAACCAGTAGAATACTATTACAAAGTACCAAAAAATATAGAAGATAGAGAAGTATTTGTATTAGATCCAATGTTAGCTACTGGAGGTAGTGCAATCGCATGTATAGATAGATTAAAACAAGATGGAGTAACAAAAATAAAATTTCTGTGTGTAATCGCAGCTCCAGAAGGAATAAAAGCATTAAAAGAAGCACATAACGATGTTCAAATATATTGTGCTTCAGTAGATGAAAAACTAAACGAAAAAGGATATATACTACCCGGTTTAGGAGATGCTGGAGATAGAGTATATGGAACAAAATAATACTATGTTTAACATAGTATTTTTCTTTATAAAATGATATAATAAAACCATGATAAAAAAAGTAGTAAGAGAAAATTATAAATTCCTATTAATATTAGTAGTACTAACACTAATATTTTTTACAATCGGAAAAACAAGTGTATATAACTTAATACAAGAAATAGATTATAAAGTTATAGAAATAATGTTAAATATTCATAACGAAACAACAGAATCAATAATGAAAATATTTACATTTTTAGGAGAATGTTACATACCAATATTAATTATTGTGTGTATGTTTCTAACATTTAAAAATAAATTATATTCAATAAT
This sequence comes from Bacilli bacterium, assembly GCA_045535005.1. Taxonomy (GTDB): domain Bacteria; phylum Bacillota_I; class Bacilli_A; order RF39; family UBA660; genus CAG-1000. Next base: position 2,098 of record JAZSKU010000006.1, on the reverse strand, counting down.
TTTAGCAACAGGTTATGCATCTTCTGCATTAATCACACTTATATTAAAAAATATAATCATGAGACCAAGACCATTAGCGGCTTTAATAGATATACCATCAAGTTATAGTTTCCCAAGCGGTCATACATTAACAGGTATATTCTTTTATATATTATTATGGTATTTATTAACATATAAAAAATCAAATAAAGTAAAAATACTAACATTTATACCATTTACAATAATAGGTCTTTTAATAGGATTCTCAAGAATATATTTAGGAGTACATTATTTTTCTGATGTAATGGGTGGAATAATATATGTAATACCATGCTTAGCATGCGTATATTATATAATAAATAATAATTTTAAGGAGAAACTATGAAAAGAGGTATAGCGTTTGAAGGTGGTGGCGCAAAAGGCGCATATCAAGCCGGTGCAATAAAAGCATTTAATCAAAGAAAAATATATTTCAGTGGTGTAGTAGGTACATCAATAGGATCAATAAACGCAGCATGCTATGCCCAAAAAATATTCGCAAAAGCAAATAGAATATGGCTAACAACAGATAGTAAATATCTATTTGGTATAGAAGGAAGAATAATTAATAACTTAACAACAGGCAATTTCAAAATAGACGATATCAAAAAAGGATTTAGCTCATTATTTAAAATAGTTAAAAACGCTGGAGTAGATACAAAAAATATAAAAAAGATTCTATCATCAAATCTAGATGAAGAAAAAATAAGAAAATCAAAAATAGAATTTGGATTAGTTACATATAACATAACAGATAGAAAACCAGTAGAAATATTTTTAGATGATATTCCAAAAGGTAAATTAATAGATTATATCGTAGCTAGTTGTTATTTACCAATATTTAAATTTGAAAAAATAATAGATGATAAATATTATTTAGATGGTGGAGTACACTTAAACTGCCCAGTAGATATGTTAATAGACAAAGGATATGATGAAATATATGCTATAAGAGCATGGAGAGGTGGAAAACTAAAATATAAACATAAAAAAGGTGTAAAAGTACATGTAATAACCCCAAGAGAAAACTTAGGTTCTATAATAGATTTCACAACAGAATCAGCAGAATACAGAATGAATCTAGGCTACTATGATACAATAAAACATCTAGATAAATTAGATGGTAATAAATACTACTTTAAACCATATTCAGAAAACTATTATTCACATCTATTTGATAAACAAACATTAAAAAGAATGATAGATAAATATTCAAATAGTTTATTAATAAAAAGTGATAAAGACTTTATATTAAAAATAATAGAAAAAGTATGTGAAGAATGTAAAATAAAAAGATTTAAAGTTTATAATATGCCATACTTAATAACAAGATTAAAATATATAATGATCAAAAAACCAAATAATGAATATTATGAATTCATAAAGAAAATAAAAGTAGATTTCGAATAATCTACTTTTTTATTGAAATATAAAAAATTTATGATAAAATATATTTAAGAAATGCAGGTATAGTTCAACGGTTAGAATGTGGCCTTGCCAAGGCTAAGATGCCGGTTCGATTCCGGTTACTTGCTCCATAGTATATAACTAATCTTATGATTAGTTTTTTTATTGTAATAAAATAAACAATATGTTATAAATAATATAGAATAAGGAGAGTAAATAAATGAAAACAGAAGAAAAAATAAATAGTTCATACATAATTATAACTATTATCGCAGGAATATTAACAATGGTACCAATAAGTTCATTAATATTAAACTTAATTGATACAAATGGAATATTAAATGAAAATATTTATATAGTATCATTTTATTTATTGAAGATAATAGGTATAGCACTATATTTTATATTATTAAAGAATATAACTAATTTTAAAAAGATAACAGCTTTTATATCAGTTATCACAATGATTATTAGTATATTTATGTATATAGCGATGACAAATATGGAAAACACAGGTCTTGATTATATTGGAGAAGCCTTAGTATATGCTATGGGATTTAATATATTTATTATTGTATATTATATTTCATCATTCTTATTATTTATATCATATGCTAAAAAATTTATATTAAAAAAAGCATCTATTATAACAATATTATCAATTATCTTATTA
>JAZSKU010000095.1:0-10013 GCA_045535005.1 Bacilli bacterium | reverse complement strand
ATTAACAACTTTATTCTTTATATTAACAAATAGTTATTTTACAAATAAAATGTCAATAAAAGTCTAATTTATTGTATTAATATCTATAAAAATATATAATTATCATAGGAAAATGGGGTTATATATGAAGAATATGGGAATAAAAACTAAATTTAGAATGGTTCTCCTATGGATGTTTTTTATGATATCTATAGGTGTTTTGGTATCTTCATTATTTAACAGTTATACTAGATATAGAAACACAGAAGAAGAAATTAATAATTTAGAAATTTCATATACTAAGAGTTTAGAAGAAGAAGAAAATTTAAAAGATGAAATTAATAAATTACAAGACCCAGAATATATGGCTAGATATACTAGGGAAAAATATTTATATTCTAAGGATAATGAAATTATTATCAAAATAGAGGACTAACGAAAGGTTTATCATGGAAGAAGTATATAATTTTATTAGAAAAGAAATATATTTGGAACCAAAAGATACAATTATAGTTGGAGTATCAGGTGGCCCAGATTCAATGGCATTATTACACATAATAAATGAATTTAAAAATAAAATAGGTTTTAATTTAGTATGTGCTCATGTTAATCATAATAAAAGAAAAGAAAGTGAACAAGAACAAATAGATTTAAAAGAATATTGTAAAGAAAACAATATCGTTTTTGAATACATTAAAATAAAAGAATGGGGAGACGATAACTTCCATAACGAAGCTAGAAGTGTAAGATATAACTTCTTTGAAGAATTAGTTGAAAATTATGGGGCAAAATATTTAATGACAGCTCATCATGCAGATGACTTAATGGAAACAATACTTATGAGAATAGTTAGAGGTTCCACATTAAAAGGATATAGTGGGTTCAGTAGAATTTTAGACAAAGGTAATTATAAAATTGTTAGACCATTAATAACTGTAACTAAAGATGAAATAGAAGAATTCAATAAGATGAACGATATAAAATATGCAATCGATGCATCTAATAATGAAGATCATTATACAAGAAATAGATATAGACATACTATATTACCATTCTTGAAAAATGAAGAAGCAAATGTTCATAAAAAATTCTTAAAGTTTAGTATGACACTTTTAGAGAATAACGATTATATAGATATAGAAGCTAAAAAAGTATTTAATAGAGTTTTCCAAAACGGAAATCTAGATATTGAACACTTTAAAGAATTAGAAAAAGTAATTCAAACTAAAATAATATATAATATTTTAGAAAAAATATATGGAGATGACCTATTAATTATTGGAGATGCTCACGTTGAATTAATATTTGATCTAATTAATTCTAATAAATCAAATAGTGTAGTACACCTACCAAATAATGTAATAGTAGTAAAATCATATGATGAATTAACATTTAGTTTTGATGAAGATACTTATGATGAATATGAGATTGAATTAGAAAGATTAGTTAATTTACCTAACGGAAAAATTATTGAAAAAGTAGAAGAATCAAATGATACATCAAACTACACAATAAGATTAAATAGTAATGAAGTTAAATTACCATTATATGTAAGAAATAGAAGAAATGGTGATAAAATTGCTGTTAAAGGTTTAGATGGGCATAAAAAAGTTAATGATATATTTATAGATTGTAAGATTAAAACAAGTGATAGAACATCATGGCCAGTAGTTTTAGATTCCGAAGACAACATAGTATGGTTACCCGGATTAAAAAAGTCAAATCTTGACAAGAAAATTACTGAAGAGTATGATATAATACTAAGGTATTATTAAGAAAGGAATTGAAGATGAAAAAACAAAAACGAAATATAAGTATTATGCCTTATATCTTACTATTTGTAGTAGTATTTGGTTCATACATATTTTTAAACACAATTAGTAGTAAAGTTAATGAACTTAGTTATAATGAATTAAAAACACAAATAACTAATGGTAATGTTACAGAACTTGAAGTTACACCAAAAGAATCAGCTGGTTTATATTTATTAACAGGTAAATTAGATGGTTATGGAAAAGGTGAAACATTCGAAGTAGAAGTTGCATATATAGAATCAATTGTTGAAGAAGTATATGACTTAACAGAACAATCTGGAGTTAAAATTAAAGTAAATACTAATCCAGAAAACAGTACATGGTTAGTATTATTAGTTAACGTAGTGCCATTTATCCTATTTGGTGTTCTACTTTATATGATGTTTGCTAAATTAGGAAACAGTGGTAAAGGAAGTTTTGATTTCGGTAAAAGTAGAGCTAAATTATCAGAAGATGGTGGTACTAAAACATTTAAAGATGTTGCTGGATTAAAAGAAGAAAAAGAAGAAGTTCAAGAATTAATAGATTTCTTAAAGAGTCCTAAAAAATTCACTAAAATGGGAGCTAGAATTCCAAAAGGTGTATTATTAGTAGGTCCTCCAGGAACAGGTAAAACATTACTTGCAAAAGCAGTAGCAGGTGAAGCAAAAGTTCCATTCTTCTATATTAGTGGATCTGACTTTGTAGAATTATTCGTTGGTGTTGGTGCATCTCGTGTAAGAGATATGTTCAAACAAGCTAAACAAACAGCTCCATGTTTAATATTTATAGATGAAATTGATGCTGTAGGTAGACAAAGAGGTACTGGACTTGGTGGTGGGCATGATGAAAGAGAACAAACATTAAATCAATTACTATCTGAAATGGATGGGTTTGGTGAAAATGAAGGTATCATTATCATAGCAGCAACAAATAGACCAGATGTATTAGACCCAGCATTATTAAGACCTGGAAGATTTGATAGACAAGTAACAGTTGGTAGACCAGATGTAAAAGAAAGAGAAGAAATCTTAAAAGTACATGCTAAAAATAAAATACTTGCTCCATCAGTAAAATTAAAACATATTGCTGAACGTACTCCAGGATATTCAGGAGCAGATTTAGAAAACTTACTTAATGAAGCTGCACTTTTAGCAGTTAGAAGAAATAAAGATTCAATCACTATGGATGAAATAGATGAAGCTAGTGATAGAGTACTTATGGGACCAGCTAAAACAAGTAGAAAAGTTACAGAATATGAAAAGAAAATTGTTTCATATCATGAAGCTGGACATGCAGTAAGTGGAATTATTCTTCCAAATGGAGAAGAAGTTCATAAAATTACAATTATTCCTCGTGGTATGGCTGGTGGATATACACAAATGCTTCCAAAAGAAGAAAGAACACTTGTATATACTAAAGAAGAATTAGAAGAACAAATTATAACATTATTATCTGGTAGAGTTAGTGAAGAAATGTTCTTAAATGAAACATCTACTGGAGCAAGCGATGATATAAAAAGAGCTACAAAAATTGCTAGAAGTATGGTTACAGAATATGGTATGAGTTCACTAGGATTAGTTCAATTAGAACAAAGAAGTGAAAATGTATTCTTAGGTAGAGATTATAATCAATCTAAAAACTTCTCTGATCAAGTAGCATTAGAAATTGATAAAGAAGTAAGAAAGATTATTGAAGAATGCCATAATAAAGCAAAAGATATTCTTAAGAAAAATAGTAAATTAGTAGATATCTTAGCTGCTACATTAATGGAAAAAGAAACATTAACAAAAGAAGAAATTGAAGAAATAGTAGAAGCTAATAGTAATATCAAATTCAAGAAAGAAGAAGATACTACTAAAGAAGAAAAACCTACTAAAAAAGAAAAAGAAGAAAAAACAAAAGAAGAGTAGAAATACTCTTTTTTTAATGGTATAATACCTCAAGCGGAGGAAGACATGAAGAGTGAAGGAGAAATTGTTCTCGTTAAAAATGTAGTTTTTCAGGGTGGAGAAGAAGAACATGCAGATCTTAAATCATTAAGAGGAAGACCATGCATTATAGTAGATGAAACAGATGATTCTTATTATATGTTACCTATGTCTACTACAGAATATAAAGATAAAGAAAAAGAAATATATACATCAATAGTAAGAAATAAAGATATATATGATAAAGGTAAATATCATTTTGCACCAACGTCATATGTAAGATTAAAAGAAATGATAGTAAGAGATATATATTATTTTGAAAGAATTGGTATCTTAGGAGATAGAACATATCACAGTATTATAAAAAGCTTAATAAGATTAAATAAACTATTAAGAGAAAATCCACACAATGGACAATTATATAAAGAAATACAAAGAGATTTAGAAGAACAATCAAGAGTATTAAAATTAAGATAAAAAATGTTATAATAAAGAAGAAAGAGGTGCTCTATGATATTATTTATTGATACACATAATGACTTAATAACAATAGCATTAAAAAATAAAGATGACTTATTTATTAAAGAACAAGAAAGTGAATATAGTCATTCAATATATGTAATGCCTATGATAGAAAGTATATTTAAAGAAAATAACTTAGATATAAAAGACTTAGAAAAAGTTATTGTAGTAAATGGACCTGGTAGTTTCACAGGTATTAGAATAGGTATATCAATTGCTAAAACTATCGCATATGCATTAAATATAAAAATAAATTCTATATCAAGTTTAAAAGCATATTTATTAAGTAATGATACAGAAGAAGATAAAATGGCAGTTATAGAAGATAATAAAGGTTACTATTTATGCGTATTTGATAAAGATAATAATTGTATTATAGATGAATGTTATAAAAATGAATTAACAGAAGAATATAAACAAGTTCCTCACAATCTAAATATAAATAAAATAATAGAATATACAAATAATATTGAATCAGAAAATCCACATCATATTAAAGCAAATTATATTAAAAAGATAGAGGTAGAACAATGATAGAAAAAGAAATATTAAGTGAAACAGATTCAATATATAATTATGTAAATGAAGATATAGTATTAGGTTATTTAGAAATTAGATTAGTTGATGGTGTAGTAGATATAATGAATTTATTTGTTAATGAAGAAAATAGAAGACAAGGTATCGCAACATCATTATTAGAAGAAATGTTTAATAATGAAGATTATAGTAGAGTAATGCTTGAAGTTAATGAAAATAATATAAATGCTATAAAACTATATAATAAACTAGGATTTAAAGAAATAAGTTTAAGAGATAGATATTATGGAGAAGATACAGCTATAATAATGGAGAAGGTGAAATAATGAAAGATGTATATATCTTAGCAATCGAATCATCATGTGATGAAACAAGTGCAAGTATAATTAAAAATGGAACAGAAGATATAAGTACAGTTATTAATTCACAAATAGATGTACACACTAAATACGGTGGTGTAGTTCCTGAAGTAGCAAGTAGACTACATTTAGAAAATATAACAATGGTAATTGATGAATGTATACAAAAAGCTAATATGAAATTAGAAGATATTGATGCATTTGCTTGTACTTATGCTCCAGGATTATTAGGTAGTCTTTTAGTAGGTGTAGAAGCAACTAAAACATTATCATTAATATACAAAAAACCATTTATCGCAGTTAATCATATGATGGGACATATATATGCTAATATGATTGGTAATAAATTAGAATTTCCACTATTATCATTAATAGTAAGTGGTGGGCACACTGATCTAATATTAATGGAAAGTGAAGATAAATTTACTTATTTAGGGCAAACACTAGATGATGCAATAGGTGAAGCTTATGATAAAGTAGCTAGAATATTAGATTTACCTTATCCAGGTGGACCTAATGTAGAAAAATATGCTTTAGAAGGTAATCCTACATATAAAATGCCAAAAATATTAAATGATGAATCATATAATTTTAGTTTTAGTGGTATTAAAAGTCATATAGTGAATCTTGCTCATAATGAACGCCAAAGAGGTAATGAATTAAATAAAAATGATTTAGCAAGATCATTCCAAGATTGTGTAACATCACATTTAATTGATAAGACTAAAAAAGCACTTTTAAATAACAATCTAAAAACATTGTTAATAAGTGGTGGAGTAGCAAGTAATAGTTTTATAAGAGAATCATTAAAAGATATGTGTGATAGTATTGGAGTAACAATGCATATGCCACCTAAAAAATACTGTACAGATAACGCAGCAATGATAGGTGCCGCAGCATACATACTTTATAAAAATAATGAATTCGCACCATTAAATACAAATGCAAAAAGTCATGTTAATCTATAAAAAAAGAGTTCAATTGAACTCTTTTTATTTTTTCTTAAATACAAATAATTTACTAATTATATAATTTGCTATAGTTACAATTACTTGAACAACTAATTTCATAATTTTATCATTAAGATGTAAGCAAGTAACAAATATAAACATAATAGCCATATCCATTAATAATGTAGCTATTCTAGATGAATAAAATTTAACTGCTTCCTTTAGCTTCTTATCATTTTTACTTTTAAATACAAATATTCTATTAGTAAAATAAGCAAAAGTAACACAACATATCCACGAAATAATATTAGCTATTTGAAGTTCTACGGCAACGTTAGGATCTAAAAATGTAAATACACATAAATAATAAGTACCTAAACTAACAACAGTAGTTAATCCACCTACAATAATATAATTAATTATTTCCTCATATTTTTTATATAACTTAATTAACTTTTTCATTTTATAAGAAATCCTCATCAAAACCTATTCTATCTTTAGCAATATAAATTGGTCTTGCTTTAGTTTCATTATAAGTTTTTCCTAAATATTCACCAATAATTCCTAAGAATATTAATTGAATACCACCTAAGAATAACATAACACACATAACAGATGCATATCCAGGTGTTTCAACTCCAAGAATTAATGTTTTACATACAATATATATTAGATATATAAATGCAATAAAACTTGTTAAAAGACCTGTATAAGTAGCAAATCTTAATGGTTTAACACTAAATGCAATTATTCCATTAAAAGCATATTTAAATAATCCAGAAGTACTCCATTTAGTTTCACCTTGGCTTCTTGCTTTAACAGTATATGTATCATAATGAGTATTAAAACCAACATAATCAAATATACCTTTAGAGAATCTATTTCTTTCAGATATTGATAATATAGCATCTACCATATTTCTTCTAAACATTCTAAAATCTGATGCTCCATCAACACTATTTAAATCAGACATCTTTCTCATAAATTTATAGAACATATTTTGTAAGAATCTTTTTTTCTTATGTTTTTGACATAAGCAAACAGAATCATATTCAGGATGTTCATTTAAAGTATTATACATTTTAACTAAATAAGCTGGATCTTGTTGTAAATCTCCATCTATAATACAAACATAATCTCCTTTAGAATTTTCAAGACCTGCATACATCGCAGCTTCTTTACCAAAATTTCTTGAGAAATTAATAATTCTTACATGTTCTTTATCTTCATTATAAACAACTTTTAATTTATCTAATGTTTTATCAGTAGAACCATCATTAACAAATATAATAGTATATTTAATTTCACCAAGTTCTTCTTTTATCTTTTTATACATGTTATAAACATTACCCTCTTCATTCATAAGAGGAACAATAATATCAACCTTCATATTTCAAACTCCTAATATCCTAATTTTCCATCTAAGCTATCATCATTTTCAATCCATTCACTAACAAGAATTTCTCTATATTTAGTTTTAGAATCTCTAACAATAACTTTTTCTATACCAGCATTAATAACAGCTCTTTTACACATTGAGCAACTAGATGAATTTTCAACATATTCACCAGTTTTAGCATCTTTACCTACCATATATAAAGTAGAACCAATCATATCTTTTCTAGTAGCAGAAATTATAGCATTTTGTTCAGCATGAACACTTCTACATAATTCATATCTTTCTCCTCTAGGAATATTTAATTTTTCTCTTATACAATATCCTAAATCAGTACAATTTTCTCTACCACGAGGTGCACCATTATATCCAGTAGATATAATTTCATCGTTTTTAACAATAACAGCTCCCCATTTTCTTCTAAGACAAGTGGCTCTTTCAAGAGTTGCCTCAGCTATATCTAAATAATAATTTATTTTATCTATTCTTTCCATATAAAAACCTCTTTAATTTATTTTATCATTTATTTACTTTAAATTAAATAACAAAATATTGTTTGTGATAATAAAATAGCTAGATAAATCTAACTATTTTTTTCTTACTAATCTTGCTGCTCTATTAAATTCCGCTTTCATTAATGATAATTCAGCAGCTCTTTGATTTGAATATTCAATAATTCTTTTAAATTCTTCTGGATCAAAATCAAATTGTTTATCTTTAAACCAAAAATTATGTAATAAATATTGATTATATAAATCAGGATATCTTCTTAATGGATCACATGAGTGAGAATAGACATCAAAATTTAAACCAATATGTCTATTTGGAATATCACTATAAACACTTTCTAAATATATTCCATTTAATACTTTCGCAGTATAATCATCAATAGGCATACCAATAGCTTTTATTAAATCTGTAATATATTCATCTTCTTGAATTCTATATATATAAGGAAGATTATTTTCTTTCATAATAGTAGCTAAGATTTTATTATATAAAACCATAAATTCTCTAACTATAACATCACTTTGAGTATTTTTAAATCTACTATTAGGTTTACTTTCTTCTTTCTTTTTCCAATATTCTTGTCTTTGTCTATCTTCCAATGCAGAAGCAAGAATGAATAATTGATGTAATTGAGTTTCAAATCCAGTATTAGATAAATATTTAAGCATAGTATCACTTTGTAAATAAGATAAGTTCTCACTAACAATAATATCATCTAGCTTAATATAATAATCTAACATTTCACCAGAATCATTCATAACTACATATAACGAAATAGTTCCACACACTTTATTTTTATTTAATGATAATTGATTTTCTAAAGTAGGATAGAACATATGAGCACGTCTACCACCACTTAAATATGAACATTTAAAGTTATTTCTTGCAGCTAAATCAACAATACCATTTGGATCAACATGTCTACCTGCATCAGCAATATGAATACCAACTATATATTTATTACCATCTTTTTTAATACTTAGAGCATCATCTCTTAAGAATGTTCTATTACCATCTATAGTTATCGCAGGTACTTCATACGAAGGAGATTTAGGTACAATAATTCTCTTTTCAGGTAATATATCTTCAATAACATACTTATCAAGTATTTCTTCACAAGTAAGACCTCTTTTAACACCACTAAGAATCATATATATTTCTTGAACAAATATATTATTATCAGAATTATATTTACTTAATGCCTTTAAGTATTGTCCCTTTTTAATTTTAGAACTATATACTATTTTTAAAAGAGTAACATAATAATATATATCACGACTATTATTATCTAATGAGTTAATAGCTTTATTAAATACATAATCAAAAAGACCATTTTCTGTTTTTAATATAGATTCTTTATTAGTATTTATAAACTTTTTGATAATATCAACATCTTCACGTCTATCAATTAAATCTTTTATTAATACTATTAAAGAATTTACATCTAAATTTTTATCAAGAACTATTTCATCTAATTCATTAGCTGCATCAAGAAGTTCAGGTATATCATGCTTCTTTAAATATAAAAGAAGATTTTCTCTAGCACCTTTAATTCTTTTTCTATTAACCATTACTTCTTCTTTATTCATTTCTTCTAAAGAACATAAATAAGATATAAAAGAAACATAACTAGTTATCATAGTAACTTGATAATGTGTTATGTGGCTCATCGCAGTTAATGATGTTAATGCTTTAAAACTTTTTTTAAGGAGTTGCTTACGCGTCAAATCTTCTCTTTCTAATAAATAATCTATCCCTTCAACTGTATAGTTGTTAGCTAAGATATAATTCATTAAAAAGTCATTCTTCATAGACACCTCAATCGATTAATATCAACTTTATAATAACAAACTTTCTTTATAAGTACAAGTAAATATGATATAATTTTTTTAGGTGGTTATATGTTTAAATTAAAAAGATTATACTTATATATTTTTATGTTAATGTATATAGCTTTATCAGCAATAGAACTAATAAAATATATTAAATTAGATAATACATCATTATATGGTGTTTATTACTTAATTATTAATTTA
>JAZSKU010000100.1:0-8645 GCA_045535005.1 Bacilli bacterium | reverse complement strand
CATCAGTTAATAATAATTCTTTAGGAATATAAATAATATCAATACTATTAAGAGATTTTAATGATATCAGATAATCTATATCTAAATTTTCCATTTCATTAACATTAAATTCCATAGTATATAAAAAGTCAACTCCAAAGTTATCAATTACTTTTCTTTTATTACTATATATCTTATTAGCTTTATCAGGATGCATCATTAATAAGTCAGTAATACTCTTAATAGTTTTTAAAAAGTCATGAGCATTATAATAATTATAATAATATTCTGTAGTACAAAATCTACTCTTTTCAAATGTAGTATTTAAGTCTTCATATAATTGATTAACAGTATTTCCTGCTTTAAATTCTTCAGTAAACATTAAACTTTCTAAAGCCCATTTAAAATCAAGTGTATCATATTCACTCATATATCTATCCATATACCTACTTTTACAAACTAGAAATTGACATGCTTCACTTAATCTTTTATGAAGTTGACTAAATTCATGAACTTTCTTTGGTTGTTGATTCCTATCAAAATATTTATATCTTAATTCAGCAAAAAAAGCATAATCACAAGACTTCATGTTCCCAATAATATAATTTTCAATATCGTTACCTTCTACATCAAATATTTGAGACTTATTATAAATCATATTACTATGACACTTAATAATATCTTCAAAACTAAATTGACTAACATCAAAACCATTATTTAAAGTATCAATACTATCAAATTCAAATGATACAGATTGATTATTTAATTTTAATAAAGAATTTGAAAACTTACATAAAAAGTCATAATTAGGTATTCCAGTATTATTTTCATATAAGTATCTTTTAATAAAAGCATTAGATGTTTCAGGAGAAGATAAAATAGAAATAATATCAGAAACTGACATATTTAATTCATTAGCAACAAATTCTTGATCACTTACATTTAATTTATTAAAAATATCCAATAAGTTATGAGTATTCCATGTAGAAAAATCATTTCCATTATTATAATCATTAACTCTAGTTTTTAATAATAATTCACAACTGAAACATATATCCATAGAAGCAGTTTTTAATAAAGCAAACTTTTCTAAATCATTACTTACAGTTTCATTAGAAGTAAATATTTTAATTCTCTCTAATAACTTAAGTGCATATTGAATAGTCAATTCAGATGGATTAGTATTAATTCTATCTTTTATTTCCTGAATATCCATTTTATCCCTCCATTACTATAAACATTATAACATAATTTTAAAGTATAAAAAAAGTAGATTATATTCTACTTTTACTTTACTAATCTTTTATAATCTTTGCATTTTTTATTCTAGAAATTCTAAATGTTCTTTCTTCATTTCTTAAATAACAAAATGCTTCAATATAAGTTATTCCTTCTTTTTCAACCGTTTTCTTTGGACTTATTATTCTAGTAGTTATTTCACCATTATACGCTTGATATTTAATTTCCAATTTCTTCTTTTCATGAATTGCTTTTCCTATTCTTTCATACTTATCCAGAGGTCTTTTTTTTGAAATACCTATTTCATCAAGGTTATAATTATGCTTAGAAAAATAGCATTCGCTACATAATAATTTTAAATTATTTAGTTCATATGAACCACCCTCTGAAACAGGAATTATATGATGAACATAAAAAGAACCACCTCTACCGCACTCTTCACAATGGGCTCCCATTTGCTCTATTAATCTTATTTTTCTTATAGCATATTCATTATGATGATTTTTAATTTCAAATTTACTTTTCCTTTGCAAATCTTTTTTTCCTGCAATCGTTCCGTATATAATAAAACCAACTACAATTATTAAAATAATCCACCATATCTCCATTATTAAATCTATATATAATATAATAAGAACTGCAAAAATTATTAAAATAATCCATTCCATAATTAATCACCATTTTATATATACAATTATATCACGTATAATGAATCTAGTAAATTAAACCGATTTTATCTTCGATTTACTATATAATAATTTTTACATATTTTTAGGTAATTTATTTTAAGAGTCAAGTCAGATTATACCAAATAAAAAGTAAACACATCTTTTTTGTGTCTACTTTAATCTTACAACCTTAGTAAACTTAGTCTTACCTTATCGTATTTTTATATTCACTCTTTATTTTATAGTAGATACTTTTATATTCATATTTCACATTCTCTCTACATATATATTAAAAATAAAAAAGTCTATAAAGACTTTATTTATTATTTAAAAACATTCCAATATTTTCTTTAGTAGATATTAAATATGCATATGCAGCATTTAAGAATTCCTCTTCACCAATATCATCTTCATGATGTAATAAAGCATCTTCTCCTCTAGTTAAAGAATGAAATAATGAAAACAATTCTTCTACTTCATACATAATTTCATTTCTTTTAGTATTAATATCTAACTTACTATAAGCATCTAATAATTCTTGATATTCTTGCATACTTTCACCTACTTACCTTCTATATAATCCATTAACATCATTAACATTCATGAATTCTGTTTCTAATTGTTCTGGATTCTTACCCTTTAAATTAAGTCTAATTTTTTGAAATATACTTAGTTTTTTAAATCTTTCCTTAGCTTCTTCAAATGCTTTATCAAATTCAGCTTTTTCTGCTTCTCTTTCTGCTTTCTTTTCTTCTTCTACAATAGAAGTTTGTCCAATCTTAACTCTAATTTGAGCAGAAAGATCATTTCTTTGTTCATCAGTTAAACTTTCTATTTCAGGTAATATAGTTATTAAGATATTATATGCATTAATAGCTTCCATTTCAGTTAAAGTTCCAAACATAGCTCCAGCATCATATCTATGTTCATGATGAATTTTTTCAATAGCTTTAACTACACCATCATAATCAGTAATAACATCACTATTATAACTTGGATGAACATATACTCCAACTTTATTAAGTTTTTTATTAATTTCCTTAGTTAAAAGTTCAATTTCTTCTTTCGTAATTTCAGGTATACTTGGTAATACAGCTAATAAATCTCTATAACTTCTTCTAGCTTCTTCATCACTAATTTGACCTATCATTGGACTAGAACCAATTTTATGTTCATAATCAATTAATTTAATTTTATCTCTTACTCTTTCAACTCTAGTTTTAGTTAAACCATCATTATCCATTTAAAAACACCTTCTTATATAAAAATCTTATCTAAATATGTAAGTAATGTCAAATATTTAGACTAATATTTTACATAAAAAAAGAATTAAGTTTCCTTAATTCTTTTATTCACTTCTAAGCGCTAATACAGGATCTTTCTTAGCTGCATGTTTAGATGGTATTAATCCACCTATTAATGTAAGAATAACACTTAATATAACTAATATAACAGCAGCATTAAATGGAAGTACAGCATTAATATCATCATTAACACTATGTATAATCATATTTGTTGGTATTAATAATACTAAAGTAGTAAATATACCAAGTAATCCAGCAAATAAACCAACTATAAATGTTTCAGCATTAAATATAGATGAAATATTCTTTTTACTAGCACCTATTGCTCTTAAAACACCAATTTCTTTAGTTCTTTCAAGAACAGATATATAAGTAATAATACCTATCATAATAGATGATACTACTAAAGATATACTAACAAATGCAATTAATACATAACTAACACTATCTACAATAGTTTTAACAGAAGACATAAGTATTCCAGTTATATCAGCATAACTTAATACTTGTTCTTCATCTGCATTATCATTATATTCATCAATAAAATCAATAAATTTTTCTTTTGATTCAAAATCTTTAAAATAGAATGATATACTTGTAGGTTTATCAAGATCTTGATATCCAAGTAAGAATAAATTAGTTTCAGCATTTTCAACAGTAGTTGTTGTCATTGCTTCAAATAATCTTCTCATTTCTTCTTCAGTCATATCAAACTTAAATGCAGCAGCAATTTTATCAGGATCAACTTTAAATGCACTAGCCATCTTAGTCATTAATTCTTGAGTTAAAAGTCCAACTTGAGTAAGAATATTAACTTGTAAAGTAGCTTCAGTCATTGATTTAGCTATTTCAGCAGTTGATGTAACAATCATATCATTTGAAGTTAAACCATCAACTAACATATCTATCCCTTCAACACTTAAAGGTGCTGTAACATCTAAATTATTATTTAAGTCTTCCTCAGTAAATGGAATCTCAGTAACTACAGCATCTTGATTTTCCTCACCAGGAGTTTCAGGAATTTGTGGTGGTACTGCAAACATACTAATATATTGTTGTAACATTCCACTAATCATACTTTCATACATAAATGAGAAAGTATCTTTTGGAATTATATATTCACTTTCCATATCACTTAATATTTTACTATTTGCTTTGCTCTTTAATCCATTGCTTACAATACCCGGAACATCTGTAAGTTTAATCATAACTATTCCAGCGACAGCATTCTCATCAGCATAATCTTTTAATATATTTTTTGTAATTGTATTTAAATTATTTAAAAATGTAGTTTGAGCTTTCTTAGTATCAATCTTAATAGCATCACTAATCTTTTTCATATAATTAGTTGTTATCTTTTCAATATCTTTTTGAGTGATTGTACTACCAAATGCAGAAGCAAGCATCTTTTCATCTATAGAAATCATATCTTCAAAATCGAGCCCAGCATCTTTTCCATCATCATCAAAATCTTTTCCAGTAAATACATTCTTTTCTTTATCAGCTAATTGTTTTTGCACAATTTCAGATTTACTAGCTGTATCTATTACATGTTTAGTTAAATCCCTTGTATATCCTACACCTGAAGTTAATCCCATAGAACCACCTTTAGGTATAACTATACCAACTATTTTTAATGTAGTGGCTTTATTATAAACTTCAGTCATAAAGTCTTCATCATCACTCATATCTTCATAAAGTTTATATTTACTATTATATTTATATGTAGATGATGAATCAACAAGCTTAAGTTCAAGACTCATTAAATCTTCATAAGTAAATTTTAATGGTTCTTTGTCTTTCTCTACTTTTTCACCATTCATAATTTTAGTGATCATATCTTCAAGATCAGATATATCTCTAACACCAATACCATAAAGTAATAAATCAGATATATAATTTTCATTAGGCAAAATTAATATAATTTCATCATAATTTTCAGGCATTCTACCTTTAATAACATCAAATTGTTCATCTAACATTTTTTCATTATCAACAAGTTCCATAAATATAGACATACTTGTAGACATTAATGCAGATGTAGTAGCACTACCACCCATAACAGTACTAAAAAAATCATTAGGATTTAATTTAATAATTTCCTTATCTTTATTTTTAGTATAAATCATAGGAGTAACACTATAACTATATCTAGTAAATGAAACTAATTCATCTACTTTATCTTTCTCTTTTTCTAAATAATATTTAAATGATCTTAAATCATTCTTTCCAACAGAACCAAACATATCAGCAATATTTTGTTGTTCTTTAACTACACCTTCTTCACCATCTTCACCTTCAGTATTCATAGATAACATCATTGATGCTACATCAGCAGTTTCAGATTGAATAGTTAAAGGATATGAAGTTAAAGTATCTTCTTGTATTTTATCTACATAATTTTGAAAGCCATTAGAAAGTGATAAAATCATTGCAATACCAATAATACCAATTGACCCAGCAAAAGAAGTTAAAATTGTTCTACCCTTTTTAGTAAGTAAATTATTTAAACTTAATGTAAATGCAGTAAACATAGACATAGATGACTTACCTAAGTTTTTATGAACAGCTTCTTCTTTTTTATTTTTTTCTATCTTAACAGGATTTGAATCTCCCACTATTTTTCCATCTTTTAAGTTAACTATTCTTGTTGAATATTCATCAGCAAGTTCTGGATTATGTGTAACCATAACTACTAATCTATCCTTAGCAACTTCTTTTAATAATTCCATTACTTGTACACTAGTAGCAGTATCAAGTGCTCCAGTAGGTTCATCTGCAAGCAAAATATCAGGGTCGTTAACCAATGCTCTTGCTATCGCAACCCTTTGCATTTGACCACCTGACATCTGATTAGGTCTTTTATGTGCTTGATCTTTTAATCCAACTTTATCTAGTGCCTCAAGAGCTCTTCTCTTTCTTTCTTTTTTAGAAATTCCACTAATAGTTAAAGCAAGCTCAACATTTGATAATATAGATTGATGTGGTATTAAATTATAACTTTGAAATACAAAACCAACACTATGATTACGATAAGAATCCCAATCTTTATCTTTATATTTCTTAGTAGATACATTATTTATAATTAAGTCTCCACTATCATATCTATCTAAACCACCAATAATATTAAGTAAAGTGGTTTTACCTGAACCAGATGGACCTAATATAGATACAAATTCATTTTCTCTAAATATTAAAGAAACATTGTCTAAAGCAATTTGTACTAAGTCACCAGTTTGATATCTTTTAGAAATTTCCTTGATTTGTAACATAATCGTCCCCTCTCCTTAATTTTATCATAGTTTAAAATAAAATATTATAAATTTCATCAAATTTACACATATTTATCTAATATATCATAATATATGATATCACATATTATTCTTGGAAACAATAAATAATAAAAAAGACTAGAAATCTAGTCTCTTTTCATTTGAATTGCAGCCTCTAATGCTTCTTCAGGAGTTGATACTTCTATACATTTTAATCTATTTCTATCATCTAAATATTTGTTAGATAGTTTATCTGACCAACCACCAAAATTCTTAACAGTTATTATCGGTATATTAGCTTGATATGCAATAGCTATTTCAGTAAGTGTTCCAGATCCTCCTGATATAGCAATTATAACATCACAAGACGTAACAAGAGCAAACTCTCTTCCACCACCTATTTCTTGTCCAGAACTAATTAAAATTGTTGGTTTAAATTTACCATATATTTTTCTTTTTGATCCTCCTGCTACTCCAACAGTTATACCATTAAATTTACTTGCTATTTTAGCAGCTTCTGTAGAAAGTGATGTATAATCTTTTTCAGCTCCATATACTAATATATTTCCACTCTTTGCAATTAATTCACCTAATTTTTTAGCAAACGCTAAAGCTTCATTTGAATAATTCAAGTCAGCCGCAGAACCCATAACTCCTATTTGTAATTTTTTCATATTTTTCTATACTCCCTTCTCAAAGTTTTAACAACTTCTTCATCTATATTTGTATTAATTATTTTTTCAGGTAATTCACCTATTAAAGTTCTTACTTTTTTAAGTCTATCAATCTCTTCCCATAAAATAATACTTCGCTCTAAACATCCTTTAGAAAACTCTCTTTCATATTCTATTGGAATAGATGCTCTTTCATATGGATTACCATATGGTTTAAAATAAGGTGCTTTATATAATCCATCACTTATTCCAGATCCAGCTATACCAAAATAAAAATCTCGTTCACATATTTGATCAATAACATCATCTAACATTAAATAGTTAGTTCTTACTCCATACCTTAAATTGTCATTAAAATACTTATATCCACCTATTGTACTTATACTTGAAATTAATTCAACTACATTAACACCATAACTTTTAAATTTGGTAATTATAGTTTTAATAACAGTCCCAGAAAACACAACATCATCTGCAAGTATAATTTCTTTTTGTTTTAAAACCTCACATATTCTCTTTATTTGATCATCTATTGATTCATCTTTTCTAGCTATTATTTCATTAGTTCCATTTACTCTAGTACAATCTAAATAAAATATATTTTCTTCATCAGGTTTTATATAAATTTTATCCAATGTTACGATGGGGATATTCACCACCAATTAAACTATTAACCATCATCATTTCTTCTTCAGAAACAATAGTAACTTTATTATCAAATATTTTGTTTGTTTGTTTTCTAAAATCACATCTAATTTCATCAATTACTTTTTGACTAACGTTAACACCATAATCATAATCAAATGCATTAACTCCTTCTAATATTCTTTTTATGTCTTCACTAAAGACAATTCCATTTTTAATCTCTTTCATTTTTTCTCCTCTTTCTCATTTAATAATTATCATTTTATATAACAAAAAAATGCTATACAGTGGTTCTTGTATAGCATTTCTTTATATTAAAAGTTAGATACAAGCACCACAAATAGCACTTGTACCTACAACAAAATCAATGTCGTATTAACAAGTGCAGAATATTATTATGATGATTATCAAACTTAAATACATTTTTAAACATAATATTCTCATCTCCTTTAATTAATAACTAAAATATCACAAGGTAGTTATTTTGTCAAATTAGAATAAAAAAACTAATTATAATTTAGTCTTTTTAATTTCACCTAATACTCTTCTTCTATATAATTCAAAATTGGTATACACATCAATATCATCTTTTAATTTATTAAATTCTACATTAACCATATTAGCTAATTTATCGAAAAAAATCCTTTTCTCTTCTTCATTATAATTCATCAATATAAAATGAGTTGCTATTTCATATGCTAAATCTCCATATGTAGAAAGTTCCCAATCTATTAAATAAAAGTCATCATTAGATATAATCATATTTTTTCTATGAATATCTCCATGAATAAAAGTAAGTTTTCTATTATTATCAAGTTCTTTATATAAACCTTCTAATTCAACTAAATATTCATTTAATTTAAC
>JAZSKU010000050.1:0-3354 GCA_045535005.1 Bacilli bacterium | reverse complement strand
TTATAGATAATAGTTTAAAAGGACATAGTTATAAGAATATTATTATTGATTTAGAAAATGAAGATATGGTATATATGTCTAATATATATGATAAAGATAGTTTGGCTAATGAAATAAATAGTTTAGTTTTTGAAAAGTATTCTTTTGATATTTATAATCAAATTAAAGAATTAAATGTAGATAATCATACATATATTATTAGTGATGAAAAGATAGATGTATATTTTTATGGTATTTTAGTTGAAAATGAAACTCCATTTGTCTCAATTAAATTAGTAAGTGATGCTTTTGAGTATGATGAAGGGTATGTAGAAGGTCAAAAATATATTGTATTTACTTTTGATGATGGACCTAGTGAATATACATTACCTATATTAGAAGTTCTAGAAGAATATGAATCTACTGCGACATTCTTTATGTTGGGTAATAGAATGAAATATGATGAAGCTACTGTTAAAAAAGTTTTTAATTCTAATAGTGAAGTAGCAAGTCATACTTATTCTCATAAAGATCTAACTTCTTTAGAAATTAATGAAGCTATTGAAGAAATTAATACTGCAAATATTATATTTAATCAAATTACTAATGATGGTGTTAAATATATTAGACCACCTTATGGTAATTATAATGATATGATCTTAGAAAATATTAATCTACCTTTAGTACTTTGGAATGTTGACTCTAAAGATTGGTTAGTTCGTGATAGTAATAAAATATATAATAATGTAATTAATAATGCTTGTGATGGATGTATTGTGTTATTTCATGATTCTTATGAAGAGACATATGAAGCTATTAAATTACTTATACCTAAATTAAATGAACTTGGATATAATGTAGTTAGTGTATCTGATTTAATTAAGTATAGAGATGGTAATTTAGTTAATGCAAAGATTATTAATTCTATAGATATTTCTAATGAAATAGTAGTAGGGCAGTAATACTGCCTTTTTTATTGACAAAAAAATTCATTATCTTTATAATAATTTACTAAGGGTGGATGATATGGAAGATAAAAGAAGTGAAGAATTAAAAGAATTTGCTAGTCCTGAAACTGGATTAGTTATAAGTGATGAAATTGGATGTGAACTTACTCCTGAACAACAAATGATGGTATGTGAGTTTGCTAAAAAGATAGATATATCTAGTCCAAGTCAAGTTTTAGGATATGGACTTGATGCTCAAAAGAAATTAGATGGTTTTACTAATAGTGTTTTATCTGAAGTTAAAACTAAGGATTTAGGGAGTACTGGTGAACTTATTACTTCTGTAGTTGTTAAATTAAATGAATGTCAACTTGATGAACCAAAAGGAATTAAAGGTTTATTTAGTAGAGGTAAGAGTTATGTTAGAAGTTTAAAGACTAAATATGAAGCAGCTAGTGCTAGTGTAGATGGTATTGTAACTGAACTTAATACTCATCAAACTACTTTAATGAAAGATTTACAAACTTTAGAAAATTTATATAATCAAAATGCTGAATATTTTAGAGAACTTAGTATGTATATTGCTGCTGGTAAAATGGCTTTAGAAGAAGCTAAAGTTAAAGCTGCTGACTTAAAAAGAAAAGCAGAAGAAACTGGTAGTCAATTAGATGCTCAAATGTATAATGATTTTATGAATCAAATTAATAGATTTGAAAAGAAAATATATGATTTAGAAGTAACAAGAGCTGTATCTTTACAAATGGCTCCTCAAATAAGAATGTTACAACAAAATAATTATTGTTTATCTGAAAAATTACAATCAACTATTATAAATACAATTCCTTTATGGAAAAATCAATTAGTTATATCTCTTGGTATTCAAAATGCTTTAGATGCAGCTGAACTTCAAAGAGTTGTAACTGATGCTACTAATAATTTACTTAGAAGTAATGCTGAGAGACTTCATCAAGCAAGTGTTCAAACAGCTACTGAATTAGAACGTGGTATTGTTGATATTGAAACATTAAAACATACTAATCAAGAATTAATTGCTACTTTAGATGATGTAGTTAAGATTCAAAGAGAGGGAATTACTCAAAGACAACTTGCTGAAAGAGAAATTCTTGCACTTGAGAGTGATTTAAAAACTAAATTATTAAGTGCTGCAGGAGAAGTAACTGCTAGTTTACCTGAAAGTGAAACTCCTATGACTTTAAAATTAGGAAAATAATTAAATAAAAAATAAAAAAGTGTTTCTTTTTTATTTTTTTTGTGTTATACTAGGTGAGTAATTTGGTTATGGACTGTTAGCTCAGCTGGTAGAGCAACCGACTCTTAATCGGTGGGTCTAGGGTTCGAATCCCTAACGGTCCACCATAATGAAATTTAGGAACTATCTTGTATAGTTCCTTTTTTATGTTATAATTTAATTAAGGTAGGTGTGTAGGATGAATAAACTATTATTAGTTATAGATATGCAACAAAGTTTTATTAATGAAGAAACTATAAGTACTGTTAAAAATATTAATGATTTAATTGATAGTAATACATATTCTCATGTAGTTTTTACTAAGTTTATTAATGATTTTGATAGTATTTGGTATAAAGAGTTAAAGTTTGATGGATGTATATTTAAGGAAGACAGAAAGATGGTTATTGATCCTAAAGATAATTTAGTTATTGCTAAAGATATATATTCTGCTTTAAATAAAGAATTAAAAAGTTATATAAAAGATAATAAAATAAAAGAAATATATTTATGTGGTATTGATACAGAATGTTGTGTTTTAAAGACTGCTTTGGATTTATTTGAAGCTGGTTATAATGTTTATGTTTTAAAAGATTATTGTGGTTGTATGAATGGTATTAAGAGTCATAATTATGCTCTTGATATATTAAGAAGAACAATTGGAAAGGATAGAGTAATATAATGAAAAAAAATAATAAAAAAATGAATAAGAAAATGTTATTCATTATTGGAATTGCTTTAATTGCTATATTAATTTCATTTGTTATATATTTTTGGCCTAAAGATATTCCTAGTGGAGACTGTTGTACTTGTAAAGATTGTCCTATGTGTGATGTATGTTGTCCATGTGAGGACCCATATTTAAGCAAATAAAATAGAGAGTTTAAACTCTCTATTTTTATTAACTAAATAATCCTACAATAACAGTTGTTAGAACACTAGCTAGCATTCCAATTAACATAACCCATGCAAAGATTTTTTTACCTAGTCCTTTTGTTTTTTTACTTTTTGCCATAATTAATACCTCATATAAATTATAATATATTTGTAATAAAAAATAAAGTTTTTTAATAGAATGTAATATGAAATATATTAAAACTAAGTTATTTAGAATATTAATTATAATAGTTATATGTGGAGTAATACTTGGATTTATTAGTTTTATATTTAGTTTATATA
>JAZSKU010000068.1:0-1621 GCA_045535005.1 Bacilli bacterium | reverse complement strand
ACATTTATATCTTCATATACATATGGATCTTTACTTATTTATAAAACTCCTTTTTATCGCGAATACAGCTGTTTCATAATCAATTTGACCACTTGAATATAAATTTAAAATATTTTTATTTTTTTCACTTACTTTTCCATTTCCAGCGGTTGATTCTATAATCATGGCTAGATTAGTGGATTTTTCGTTATTATTTTTAGGTAGTTCTATCTCAAAGGGAAAACCCCCTCTTAATATAACCTGATTTAAAACATTGATACTGCATAAGAAGTATTAACACCTAATCTTTTAAAAATGTTTTCTGACTGAACTTTTACCTCAGGTTCTATTCTAATATGAATCAACTCAGTTTTATTTATTGATTTATTCATTTTAAACACCTCACACTATTATTGTATCACATTTGATATACATTATGCAAGTTTTTCGACTATCTTTTAAAAAATATTTTTACTAAAAAAGTCAGCAAGTAAATCACCTTATATAATTTACCTACTGACTAATTAACTTATCTATTAATTTCTTTATTAATCTTTTCTAATGTTCTAATTTCTTCATCACTAAATCCAATTAGGTTACTTCTATTCATTACTTCTTTAACTGCGTCTTTAATAACTTTTACTAAAATATTATAGTCTTTATCATCTTTAATACTATTATATAATTTTACTAGTTTAGTTACTTTATCGATTTTTTCTTCATTTGATAACTTATCATCATATGATATATACTTACCAAATTTATTCCCAACAAACGAAACAAGTTCATATAAGTTTGATGTTAATTGATTGTAGTATTCTTTAGTGCCTTTTTGGTGTAGTTGTTCAATTTTTTGACCATTTGCATGATAAAATGATGGAAAATTGTTTAGTAGTTCTAGAGCACTTTCTTTATCACCTTTTGCATATAATACTTTAGCTTTATAATTAATAGCTTCAAGTCTATAGTTTTCTACATCACAGCCTTCTAGTATCAAATCACATACTTTAATAATTTCTTTTTCATTTTTAATTAATACATTTGGATCATTATCTGCCGCTCCACCTGTTGTAAAGAATAAATAGTTAATCATTATTTCATAATCATTAGGATAGGCTGATCTTGCAGTAATTGTTAATTCTTTTGCTTTATTCCAATCATTATTAACATACCAGGCATTATGGATTTCTTCCTTAACTTTCTTAATTTCTTCTTCAATTAGCATATAGTCATACCCCATTAATTCATCAATAGATACGCCAAAGAAATGTGATAAAGGAAATAATAGTGTAATATCTGGGTATGTTTCATTGTTTTCCCATTTGCTAACGGCAGCAGGTGTAACATTAAAGATTTCTGCTAATCCTTCTTGAGTAATCTTTTTAGCTTTTCTTAATCTTTTGATGTTTTCTGAAATTTTAATATTCATAAATACATTCCTTTCTTAAAGCATATTTGCTTTTATTATGTGTAATATCGGCCTTAATTACAATAGAAACACTGTTTCTATTAATATTATATCATCAAGAAAATGTATTTACCACACACCAGTAGTTAACCATATATTAACTAAAAGTTAAGTTTTTAATTGTTGCTATATTTATAGGTTCAAATCCCATTAACTGACATTTTTCTAACTGCC
>JAZSKU010000007.1:0-8375 GCA_045535005.1 Bacilli bacterium | reverse complement strand
TTTGAATAAAAGAGCATAATTGCTCTTTTTCATTTGTTGAAAAAATATGTGAAATATGATAAAGTTTTATTGGTGATAATTTGAAGTATTTATTATATTTTTTAGTTACATTTTTACAACCTATATGTTTATTAAATCCAGAAGCAACTACTATATATTTTGGTATTAAGTCTATTGGTGCTAAAGCTGCTTTCTTTATTGGTTTAATAGGTATTTTGTGTGGTGTTGTATTTATGTATAAGCTAACTTTTGTTTTAGGTAATAAATATTTAAAGAATCTTACGAAGACTGAAAAGTTTAAGTTGTATAAAAAAATATGTATCTAAAAATCCATTTTTAACTACTGGTGTTTTATTTGTTATACCTGTAATACCTGATGAAATAATATGTATTGGTTCTGCGCTTGGTGGTATATCTTTAAAAGTATTATTTCCAATTGCATTATTTACTAAAACTATTTCTGTTGGTATGGTTACTTTTTCTGAAACTATTTCTAATTGGATTTCAGTAGAAGAGTGGGTAATAGTTTTATGTGAAATTATATTTATGCTTTTAATAGCTTTATTATATAAATTTATTAGAGATAAAAAAGAATTTAGTGAAACTAACTAAATTCTTTTTATTTCTTGTTCTTGTTCTTCTTCTACATGTTCAATTGCTTCTACTTGTCTAATTCTATCTCTTAATTCATCACTTATTATTATATAGTCGCCACTAATTAATTGTAAGAAGTCTAATACTTTTGTGAATTCTCCAGTATTTGGATTAAATTTAAAATATATATTACTGTGATCTATTGAGAATATAATACTATATGAATTTGTTTTTTTATTTAATATAGCATATCTTTGTATTCTATTTCTAATAAGTGAGTATTTAGGATTAATTGTTTTTCCTTTATTAGCATTTTTACCTTTAAGTTCTAAGAACATATTATCTATCATTAAATCTATGAAATCTAATTGTTCTGCGAAACCTGTGAATTTTTTTGTTAGAGGTGGGAATAAGTCATCATTACATTCGAACATTCTTGGAAATAAATATTCAAATTTATGTGTTATATACTCAGTTGTACATTCACCATCTTTTTTAATTTTATATTTTTCATCTACGAAGTTTTTACATAATACTTCCATAAGTATTTTATATTTTTGTGGTTTATAGTTTTCAATAGAATTTTTTATTCCATTTAATTTACCAATTGAATCTTTATATAATGGTGTATCTTTTTTAAATTTCTTTTCTATTTCTTCTTCTATAAGTTGATACCAGGATTCTAGTTTTGAATTATCTCTTCCGATTAGATTTAAATATTCTTGGACATTCATTCCATCTATTTCATATGATGTTATTGTTTTATAGAAGTCTGTTTCGAATCCTAGTTCGCTTATATATTTTTCTTTTCTTATGTATTCTCTTAAATAATCTAAGAATATATCATCATATCTACTTACTTTTACTTTTTTTCCTTCTTTATCTGTTTCATAGTATGGATGAATATATCCGATTTTTTCATCTATTTCTTTTAATTCTTCTTCTGACATTGGATGAACTTTTATTTCATCGCCTTCATATATTTGTATCAACTGTCCATCTACTTCTCGTAAGTAATCAATTCTATTAGCGAAGTGTTTTGTTGGTAAATTAAATTGTATGTTTGCTAGGTCTGGTATTAGTGTTAAAAAGTATTTTCTATTGTTTTCTCCAGTGACACATAAAAACCAATGATGTATATTAAATTCTTCATCAGTATCTTTATTCTTTTTAGGATTATATGAGATTGTTTTTACTAACTCGCTTTCTATACCTAGTTCATCATATATCTTCTTTAAAAATAAAGCTGATGTTTTACATATTACTGATGAACTATATACTTTTCTTGCTTCATATATTCTTTTTAATTCTCTATAAGAATAGTTTTTGTTTTCTAGTTTTTCTCCTAATGAGTAAAAGAAGTTTACATTTTTGTTTATATGTTTACCTAAAGTAATATAAACAAATCTTATTATTTCATCTTTATTCCATTCTGGGTGGATTTTACTAATAATTGTATTTGTTATGTTTTTAACACTTGTTCTACTCATATCTTCACCTTACTATTAAAAGTATAACATAATGTTTATTTTGTGTAAATTGACAAGAATATGTTAAATTAGTAAAATATTATTAGAAATAGAGGTGTTCTATATGATTGATGATACATCTGTTAATGTATATTTACCTAAGAAGGGAAATAGAATATTAAATCCTGATGAAGGAAAGAGAATATTTATATCAAAGACTACTGATAGTTCAGTTGATTATTATTGTTTTGATGTAGAAAAGTTAAGAATATCTAAGATAGATAATATTCTTAGATATTTAATATCTCATAGAATACATTCATTGGAAAAGATTAATAGTAGAAGAAAATTAGCTTTTATTAATTTAATTGGTAAAGCTATTGATCAAGTTCGTGATGATGAGAGTATTAATTATTATAGAATGATTCTTACTCAAGAAAGAAAGTCTTTGTGAGGTGTGTTATGTTTATTTTAGGAATATGTGATAATCCTGATGTATTAGCTGTTGTTAGGATTGTTAATTTAATAATTATGATTTTGAGTGTTGCTGTTCCAATTATACTTATGATTATAGTTATGATAGATTTTATGAAAGCTATTAATTTAAATGATCAAGATGGCTTAAAGAAGGCACAAAAGATGGCTGTTAATAGAGCAATTGCATGTGTGATTATATTTATGATACCTACATTTGTTAGTACTTTAGTTAAGATAGCTGGTGGTGGG
The DNA here is from genome assembly GCA_045535005.1 of Bacilli bacterium. Classification (GTDB taxonomy): domain Bacteria; phylum Bacillota_I; class Bacilli_A; order RF39; family UBA660; genus CAG-1000. The sequence continues at coordinate 5,586 of JAZSKU010000007.1, read as the reverse complement.
ACTGATTATACTGGATGTTTAACTAATGCGACTATGGAAAATATTACTGCAGCTTATTTAAGTAGAGCTGAATCTTTAGTTGCTAAAGCAGAAGAAACATTAGATTATTATGATTACACTAATGCTATAGGTGCTATTACTTCTGTAGATAATAGAGAAGCTAAAGAGAATTTACAAGGTAGACTTGATGTTGTTAAAGAAGCAATTAATCAAAGAATAGAGGAAACTGAAGCTGAGGAAAACGCATCTACTGGTAGTGGTTCAAGTGGACCTGGTGGGCCTCTTGAGACTGGTAGTGGTACTTCATCTGATGGTGTAGGTCAATGTAGAAAGGGTCAAAAGATTACTAGTGAACCAGATCCTGCTGATGCTATTAGTTGTTGGCCTAATGTTGTTAGTATATCTAATTTTGTTTATCCAAAAGATACAAATGGTAAGATGTTAGGTTCTTGGCCTAAGAATCATGCATCTATTCCAACTCAAATAACTAGTTATAAAACTTATAGTGGACAATTTATTGTTCCTATAACTCCTCATACAAATGGTAAAGATGCTTGGTATGATTTTGTATATGAACATAATGGTATAGATTTTATGTCATATTTTGGTGAACCAATATATAGTCCTGTTGATGGTACTTTATATTATTCAGAATGGGGACATACTAGTAATATGGGTGGTGATGAAACATCGTATTCTATATCAATTAATATGACTACTCCTGTTACTGTTGGTGGTAAAACTGTTAAAACAATATTTTTAACACACTTAAGTGGTATTCGTTATAGATGTGCTCCTGGTGCATGTAATAGAACTGTTAAGAAAGGTGAACTTATTGGATTTGCTGGTAATGCTGCTGGTAGTACAGAAAGTGTAGGATGGGCACCACATTTACATATGAGTATTTATCCTGCAGGTAACTATGATGGTGGACTTAGAACAACTGCTATAGAAGGCTTATATAATTTATCTCATGGTATGACTTTAAAGGCTGGTGGATAATATGAAGAAATTTAAAAACATTATATTTGTACTTTTAATTATTTTATTAACAAGTGGTTGTACATTAATAAAAGATCAACAATATTATAAAGAAATTGCTAACAAAGTAATTACATTATTTAAAAATGTTAATTATGATGATAAAGGATTAACAAGTGAAGAGAAAATAGCAATGGATAGAGTAGTTAGTGAAATAACTCATGAAGATCAATTAATTAATGTAAGTGATTTTATTGTTAAGAAAGATGAATTTAAAGTAAGTGAAGGTAATTCTAAAGAGATTCATGTAGAAGATGGTATATGTTATACATATTATGATAAACTTGATATTGAAAGTTATAAAACTGAAAATGAACATTATGAACTTGAACCTCATAAGAGACTTGTTTGTGATGGATATTATACAGTATTATATGAAAGCGATTTTTATCCATCTTTAGAAGATACTAAGAATAATCCGTTACATAATTATGCATATGTTAAAGGATATAAAACAGATGTAGGTTATAACTTTATATATCGTTCTACATATAATGGAAGTTATTTAACTGTTAGTTTTGATTTAGAAGATGATATGTATATTGGATTATCTCATGATGATGTTGATTTAGATAATCTTAATATTGATGAAGGAAAAGATTCTTCTGAATTATTAGCTATAATGGTTGTTATTGTGTTAGTGATTATTATTGCATTATTGATACCATTATTACTTAAGAAGAAAAAGGAAAGTGAATTTTAGTTCACTTTTTTTATTTGTTTGCTTTTATTAATTTTATGTTGATGTTATAATGATGAAGAGGTAAATTAAGATGATGTTAAATGATAAACAAATGGAAGCAGTTAATCATGTAAGTGGTCCTTGTTTAGTACTTGCTGGTGCTGGTAGTGGTAAGACTCGTGTATTAACTGAAAGAATTATTAAACTTATTGATGATGGTGTTAGTCCATATAATATATTGGCTATTACTTTTACAAATAAAGCAGCTAAGGAAATGAGAGATAGGGTTCAAAATAAGATTGGTGATGTTGCTGAATCTATTTTTATTGGAACATTTCACTCTTTTGGACTTAGAATATTAAGAGAAAACTATTTAGAAATTGGATATAAGTCAAATATAACTATATTAGATACTGATGATACTAAAGCATTAATTAAAAGAATATTAAAAGAGAATAGTTATGAAAGTAAAGATTTTGATATTAAACATATAATATCTAGAATTAGTTCTTCTAAAAATGATGGTATTAGTCCTGATGAATATGAAAAACTATATTTAAGAGAAGAAGATAAAGTTATTGCTGTTGTATATCGTGAATATATTAAATTATTAAAAGAAAATAATTCTGTTGATTTTGATGATCTATTATTAAAACCAGTTGAGTTATTTAAAAAGAATAAAGATATATTAGCTAAATATCAAGAAAGATTTCAATATTTACTTATAGATGAATATCAAGATACTAATAGTATTCAATATGAATTATGTAAGATGTTAGCATCTAAATATAGAAATATTTTTGTAGTAGGGGATGCTAATCAAAGTATTTATTCATGGAGAAATGCTGATTATAGAAATATACTTAATTTTGAAAAAGATTATAAAGACGCTAGAGTAGTATTACTTGAAGAGAATTATAGAAGTACTAATTATATTCTTAAAGCTGCTAACTCTGTTATAAAGAATAATACTGAAGGTAAGAAACTTAATTTATGGACTTCTTCTTCTGATGGAGATAAAGTTGATTATATTAAGGTTGATGATGAAATTCGTGAAGTTAAGTTTATAACTGATAAGATTAAAGAATTAGTATCTACTGGATACAAATATAGTGATTTTGCTGTTCTTTATAGAACTAATGCTCAATCAAGAACTATTGAAGATGGATTTACTAGAAATAGTATTCCATATAATATTATTGGTAGTTATAAATTCTTAGAAAGAAAAGAGATTAAGGACTTAGTTGCTTATTTAAATATTATTTATAATACTAGTGATTCAGTTAGTTTAGAAAGGGTTATTAATACTCCTAAAAGAGGTATTGGTGCTAAAGCTATTGAAAATATTCGTGATAAAGCTAATATGAATGATGTATCTATGTTTGATGCTATTGATAGTGGTAAAGAACTTGAATGGAAGAATATTATATTAGATTTAATAGAATTTTCTAAGGAAAGTAATTTATCTGATTTAATTGAAGAAGTTCTTGTTAAAACAGGTCTTAGAAATGAATATGAAATGGATAAATCTTTAGAAAGTGATGCTAAAGTAGAAAACTTAAATGAGTTTAAGAGTTTAGCAATTTCTTTTGAAGAGAGTGGTATATATGATTTACAAACATTCTTAGAAAATATTTTACTTGTTAGTGATAAAGGACAATATGCATCTGATGATGAACAAGTTACTTTAATGACTCTTCACTCTGCTAAAGGATTAGAATTTAAAGTTGTATTTATCCCTGGTATGGAAGAGGGGATATTTCCACATATAAGAAGTTTTGAAAGTGCAAGTGAACTTGAAGAAGAAAGACGTATTTGTTATGTTGGTATTACAAGAGCAAAAGAAAAACTATATTTACTTAGTTCAAAGAGAAGAACTTTATTTGGTAAAACTACTAGTAATGTAGAAAGTAGATTTGTTCGTGAAATAGATAAAGAAGTTATGAATGTAACTGATAATAAACCTGTTGTTCAATCAAGTGTTAATAGAGTAGTAAATAATATGTATAATGATGACTCATCAATTAAAACAGGAGATAATGTTATTCATACTGTATTTGGTGAAGGTGTTGTTGTTAATATTAGTGGTGGTATTGCTACTATTGCATTTAAGCATGGAGTGGGTATTAAGAGTATTGCTGCTAATCATAAATATTTAACTAAAAAATAAAAGTTTAATAATTTTATTAAACTTTTTTATTTTGTATAGTCTATGAAATTTAATTGTGTTATAATTATTTTATAATAGAGGTGTGATATGTCGCTATTTGAAAGAATGAAAAAGGAGAAAATTAGGAAGAAATCTGAAGACTTTATCAAGAAGTGTAGTAAGTTAACTGATAAAGAGATAGAACAAGAGTTTTTAGATAATAAAGAGTTTGAAGATAACGAAATAGTACTTAGTTATCTGTTTTTTCATCACCCTGATTTAATTAGAATACTTCCAATAGAGTTTCAAAAGTCTAGGGTTAATAGTAATTTAAATATGTTTAATAAAGCTTCTGAAGAAGCAAGAAAAGAGATAGTGACTTATTGGTTAAATGAAAATAAGTTCTTTATGAATGCTCCTTTAGTAGGTCTTCCTGAAGAAGAATATAATAATTATTTAAAATTATATTTTAAGAATCCTGAAGATGTTGCTAAGTTATATATGGAAGATTTGAAGACTGTTATTAATATATTAGCTACAGTTGATTTAAAAGAAACTGAAATGTTACTTGATAAAATTAAAGATAAATTAACTGATAGACAATGGGAATATATAATACCGGTAAATTCTATATTTATTAAATATGCTAGTCAAAGTATTCAAAATAAATATGCTGATGATAATAAGTTTAGTTTACATATAAATGGTGAAGCTAAAAAGAGTTTTGTAGCTAGACAAGTAGAAAAGGTTAAAGCTGATATATCTCTTTTAACTTCTATGCCTTTTGATGTACAATTAGGTTATCTTATGACTTATCCATATATGCTTAATTATGTAGATGATTCTATATTAATTGAAGTGTTAAAATATGATATAAGTCTTATTCGTTATGTAAGTATACCATATCATAAAAATAAGGATGATAAGAGTCAAGAAATAATATATTCAATATTAGAAAATATATCTAATAAAACCAATGAAGAATTAATAAATATTCTTGTTGATAAATGTGTATTACCAGCTAAAGGTAAATTATTTAGATTTGATAAGAAGAGTAATAATTTAAGTTATCAATATACCAAAAGAATGATTAAACTTATTCAATCTCTTAGTATTGATCAAATGATTACATTAATTAATATAGATGTTAATTATGTACTTCCTTATATTGTTCCTGTTTATAATGATAATTCTGATGTTGAAACAAAAGAAACTATTATTATAGATTGTAACTCTCGTTGTTTAAATTTATTTGAAGCTTATTATGGACAAACAGTATATGAAGATTTTTATAGAGTTATTAATAAGATATATAATGAGTTTTTAAATAATATTGAAGCTTATGATTTCCAAAAGGATTATGATACTATATTTGATTTATTTAAGATTTTATTTAATAGAAAAATAGTATTAAATAATGATCCTGATAAAATTAGCATTTTTGTAGGTATGAATTTACTATATAAAAATAAGGGTAATGATAATTCTAAAAAGATTGCGATTAAATTACTTAATGAAATACTTACTAAAGCATATGGTAGAGAAATTAAGAATGATAAAGAATTATATGATTTGTTTAGTTTAGAGATATTTGATTCTAGATTATCTTTTATACCATTTGAATTACTTATGAATTTCTGTTCTTATAACTTTAATAGGTTATCTACTTTATTATTTATTGTTAAGAGTGATAGAACTAGAGAATTATTTAGAT
>JAZSKU010000094.1:0-36113 GCA_045535005.1 Bacilli bacterium | reverse complement strand
TTTTGTTACTTAAATCAAGTAAACTTTCATTAATAGTAAATATTTCATTACTTATTGTTTTAATATTGTCATCTAACTTAATAATAGATACTTTTATTTTTTCTACTTCTGTATTATCACTTAATGAGTTAGTGTTTATTTTAGATAACTCTAAATCTAATTTTTCTTTTCTTCTTGTTTTATTTTCTAGTTCTTCATTAAATGTAGTTATATCTTTAGCAATAAGTGATACTTCCATACTTTCAAGTTCTTTTAGAGATTCTTTGTATTCTCTTGCTTTAGTAGCTGATTTTTCAAGTGGAATTAAGTTTTCTTCATTTTCACTTATTATTAAATTAATTCTATCAATATTTTCATGTGTTTTAGATAGTTTTGATAAACTTTCTTCTTTTCTTTTCTTATATTTAAGTACTCCTGCTGCATCTTCAAAGATTACTCTTCTATCTTCTGGTTTTTCACTTAATATTTGATCTATTTTATTTTGTGGAACTATATTAAATGATTCTTTTGATGATTTTGAATCTAAAAATAGATTAGTTATATCTTTTAGTCTACATCTTTCATTATTTATATAATACTCATTTTCTCCAGTTTTATATACTACTCTTTTTATAGCTACTTCATTATAATCTATATTTAATGTTCTATCTTGATTATCAAATACTATAGAAACTGATGCGAATGATGATGGTTGTCTTGAACTAGATCCTGTAAATATAACATCAGACATATTATTGCTACCTCTTAATGTTTTTACACTTTGTTCTCCCATTACCCATCTTATTGCATCTACTATATTACTTTTACCACTTCCATTAGGCCCTACTATACCTGTGAAATTTTGATTAAGTTCTATATTTATTTTTTCTGCAAAACTTTTAAATCCATTTAATTTAATTTCTTTTATGTACATGATATCACTCTACCTTAATTTCTTTAATAATTATAACATATTTAGTTAATTAAAAACATCTTTTTAAGATGTTTATTTAGCTCTTTTCATATAAGCTTCTTTAGCAGCCATTTGTTCTGCTTCTTTTTTAGATGGACCTTTACCTATTCCATATACTAATCCATCTATTATTACTTCTACAGTAAATTCTTTTTGATGTGATGGACCTGTTTCATCTATTAAGTTATATATAACACTTTTTCTTACTGTTTGTACACTTTCTTGTAATAAACTTTTATAATCCATTAAGAAGTCATCTTGTGCTTCTATATGAGGTACTACTAAAGTATTAAATATTACTTTTACTGCATCAAGTCCTTGTTCTAAATATAGTACACCCATTAAAGCTTCAAATACGTCTGCTATAATAGTTTTATTGGCTTCAGTTATTCCGTTACCTAATTTAATATAACTCTTTAAATCAAAGTCTTTTGAGTACTCATATAATGCATTTTCACATACATATAGACTTCTTAATTTACTCATTTGTCCTTCTTCTTTATTAGTATTTTTAAATAAGTATTCACTGCATACTATTTCAAGTACTGCATCTCCTAAATATTCTAATCTTTCATAACTTTCTACATTATGTTCATTAGCATAACTAGTATGAGTAAGTGCTATATTAAGTAATTCTTCGTTTTTAATTTCTATTCCGTATTTTTTAAATATATTTTTCATATTAATCACGTATACATTATATCAAATAATATTTTTAAATTAAAGTATTTTATTAGTAAAGTATAATATCTAATCTTTATTTTTTATTAATAATATTATATAATTATATGTATGAAAAAAGTATTAATTAAGTTAATTGATTTATATCAAATAACTCCATTACATTGTCATAGTGCTTGTAGATTTACTCCTACATGTAGTCAGTATATGAAAGAATGTATTATGATTTATGGATATAGAGGTATTTTTAAAGGAATAAAAAGAATATTTAGGTGTCGACCTTTTGGTAAATATGGTTATGACCCTGTTATTAAAGGAGAAGAATTATGAAAAAATTATTATTAGGATTAAGTTTAGTTTTGCTTACTAGTGGTTGCTCTATTACTGATGACTTTAGTGATAAGTATTTATATACTACTATGTATCCTATTGAATATGCTGCTAATGCTTTATATGGAAGTCATGCTAAGATATCAAGTGTTTATCCAAATGATGCAGATATTAATTATAAAGTAACTGATAAAAAGAAAGAAATTTATTCAAACGGAGAATTATTTATATACTCTAGTGTAGCTAAAGAAGCTTATTTAGCAAAAGATTTACTTAACTTAAATGGAGATATAATGCTTATAGATGCAACACGTGGATTAAATAATGATGCTGGATATGAAAGTATATGGTTAGATCCATCAAATTACTTAATGTTATGTAATAATATTAAGACTGGATTAATAGATTATAATGAAAATGTATATATAAAAGAAGAAATTGAAGAAAATTATACTGATTTAAATGAAACTATTTCTGAACTAGATGTTAAATTATATGATATAGGTAAAAATGGAAACTATAATACTTTACTTGTTACTAATGATGTATTTAATTTCTTAACTAAATATAATATTAATGTTATATCAATAGATCCTGATAATGAAAGTTTAAATAAGAATTATGCTACTGCTAAATCTTTAATACATGATAAAAAGATTAGTTATGTATTCTCACTTTCAACTGAAACATTAAACGAAACTCAAGAAAAATTTATAAATGATAACTCACTAGTTAAAGTATCTATTAATGATTTATTTACTATTACTGATGAAGAACGTAATAATGAAAAAGATTATATATCTTTAATGAATGAAATTATTGAGAATTATAAAAAGGAATTATATAAAAAATAATTCCTTTTTTATTTTATTCATAATCAAATAGTGTTGTTTGATTATTTATTTTAAATTCTCTATATGTTTTTTCTGTTATTATTCTACCTCTAGATGTTCTTTTTACATATCCTTCTTGTAATAAGAATGGTTCTATAACATCTTCTATAGTAGTTGATTCTTCACCTATACTTGATGCGATTGATTCAATACCTACTGGACCACCACCAAATTTATTGATGATACTCATTAAATATTCAACATCTGTTCTATCTAGACCATTATTGTTTATTTTTAAGCGTTCTAGAGCTTTTTTAACTAAGTCTAATGTTATTTTACCATCACTTTCTACTAGAGCAAAATCACTAACTCTTTTTAATAATCTATTAGCTATTCTTGGAGTTTTTCTACTTCTAGTAGCTATTTCTATAGCAGATTCATCATCTATTTCTACATTAAGTACTCTAGATGTTCTTTTAACTATTTCAGATAGTTCTTCTGTAGTATAGAATTCTAATTTTGATACTATACCAAATCTATCTCTTAATGGTGCAGATAAATCTCCTGCTCTTGTTGTTGCTCCTACTAGAGTAAATGGAGGTAAGTCTATTTTGATATTTCTACTTTGCCCTTCTCCACCTATTATAATATCTAATTTAAAGTCTTCCATAGCGCTATATAATATTTCTTCAATATAACGTGGTATTCTATGAATTTCATCAATAAATAGTACGTCATTTGGCTCTAAAGTAGATAATATAGCTGCTAAGTCACCACTTTTTTCTATAGTAGGTCCACTTGCTGTTTTAATATTACTTTCAAGTTCGTTTGCAATAATGTGTGCAAGTGTAGTTTTACCAAGTCCTGGAGGACCATATAAAAGTACATGATCTAATGATGTATTTCTCATTTTAGCTGCTTTTACAAATACTTTTATGTTTTCTTTTACATCTTTTTGACCTATATATTCATCAAATGAATCAGGTCTTATATTCTTTTCAAATGTATCTGCTTCTAATTCATGGTTTGATATTATTCTTTCATCCATTATATTTCTCCTTGATGTATGTATAAACCTCTTCCCATGTATCCTTTCTTACAAATCTATCTTCTTTATGATTATATGCATTAGTAAATAATATTACATCTATATTAGCATTACTTACTTCTTCACAATGACTTTCTTTGTCATCGATGAATAGATTAACTTTATTATCTAAGCATTCATCTACTTTGCTTCCTGTGTCTGCATATATTTTATCGTATTTAACTCCATTTTCATCTAACCAATCCTTAGTTAGTTGGTATGGGTCAGTTAAATATTTTGCTTTTCTAAAAGTAATAATTATTATTTTAGCTCCTTCGTCATGTAATTTATTAATTACTTCTTTAGCTCCAGGTTTAATTTTAGCATTAGCCATAATATATTCTAGTCTATCACTAAAAAATTGACCTTTCATATCTTTTTCCCAACCAAGCATATCACTAAATTCATATGCATCTACGTCTTTAACACCAGTTCCACCTAGTACTTCCTTATCATATTTGTCTGCTTCTACTATAATAAGTTCATTAGTAGAACATATTGTGTCATCCATATCAATTCCAATTACCATATTTTTTTACCTCACTTCATTAATAATTTTAATGCTTCCTTTATTTGATTTTCTATAGTTAAAGTTTGATCAACTTTAATTATTACATTTTTAATATCGCTTGCTTTATAACCAAGAGATTCAAGTGCTAAAACAAGTTCATCACTACTACTTTGTGTATCTATTTCACTCATAGATAGTTTTCCTTTTAAATCTAATATTATTTGTCTTGCCACTTTTTCGCCTATTTTAGGGAATTTCTTTAAGTATAATACATTTTCTCTTTCTATTGCATCTACTATACCATTAATTGAACCTGTAGCAAGTATTGGCATTGCCATTTTAGGTCCTAAACCTTTAACATTTATTAGTTTTAAAAAAAGTTCACGCTCATCTTCTGTTGTAAAACCATATAATGAATTTTCATCTTCTCTTATATGATTATATACATAAGCTATACTTTCTTTTCCTTCTATAAATTTATATGGGTTTGGAGTATATATTTTATATCCAACACCATTACATTCTATTACACAGTAATTAGCAAGTGTCTTGGTTACTGTTCCTTTTAAATAATCAAACATAATATCATCCTCTTTTTAATTATAACATACTTTATAAATAAAAAAGAAGCATTAATCTTTATTAATGCATTCTTTATATTTTTTTGTTATTCTAAATAAAGTATTTTCTACATATTTTTTATCTTTGTCTATTAAATCACTTATTTCGCCATTTTTAAGGCCTTTAAGCTTAAGTTCAAATACTGTTAGTTCTGTAGGACTAAGTTTTGACTTTATTTCATTTAGAAGCTCTTTTTCACTCTCTTCACTTATTAGTTTTTTGTTTGGATCATTAGTTTCATCTTTTAATATTTCATATAGAGTGTTTTCTGTATCATCAAATACTTTATCTAATGAATATGAATTATTTAATATTCTATTTTTTTGTCTAAATGTTTGTCTTATTGCTGAAATAATAGAGGTTCTTATACATGCACTTGCATATGTATAAAATAGAATATCTTTTTCTTTATCAAAGTGATTTATTGCATGCATAAGTCCGATTAAGCCTTCTTGATAAAGATCAGCGACTTCTATACCTACAATGTTATATTCTTTTAAATATTCTTTTAGGATACCTAATATAACATTTTTATATTTATTTATTAATAGAGTAACTGCATCTTCATTATTTTCAGCACATAAATATATAAGTTCGTTATCGTTTAATTCTTTATAATCCATTTTAACCTACTTATAATTTATTATTTCATATATGAATATACCTGCTGCTACTGATGCGTTAAGTGAATTTATTTTACCTTTCATAGGAAGTGATATTATTTCATCACATGAATTAGATACGATTTGTTTAAGTCCATGTCCTTCACTACCTATAATTAAACATGTTTTAGAGTCATATTTAATAGTTTTATAATCTTTTCCTTTAGCATCTGCTCCGTATACCCAGTATCCTAAATCTTTTAGTTTTTTGATTGTATTATTTAAATTAGTTACTTCTATAATTTTAACATTTGATAGTGCTCCACTTGAAGTTTTATAAACTGTACTATTAACTGATACGCTTCTATGTTTTGGAATAATTATATAGTTTACTCCAGCGCACTCACATGTACGAATTATTGCTCCAAAGTTATGTGGATCTTCTAAACTATCTAGCATTACTACAAAGTTAGCATCTTTATCATTTTCTAACTTTTTCATATCAATATATCTATATTCTTCTATATCTAATGCTATACCTTGGTTTGTACTACTACCACACATTTTATCTAATTTGTTTTTATCCATATGAAACTTTTTTAAGTTCATTTTATCTATTTTAGATAGTATTTCTGTATCTTTATAATTATTATCTAAAAATACTTTATAAATTTTATAATCACTATTTAATATTTCGTTTACTACGTTTTTTCCGTATACTAACATAACTTACCTCCTAAAATGAATCAAGTTCTTTTATTTTATCAATAAAATGGATAAAGTCAATCTTTATTTACTTCTTATATCTTTTGCGATTTTTAAGGCAGCTATTGCTCCTTCACTTACTGCTGTAGCTATTTGATATATATCTTTTTTAATAATATCACCGCATGCATATATTTTATCTATTTTAGTTTCCATATCGCTATTTACTTCGATATAACCTTTTTCATCAGTTATATCAAGTTCTTGTAAGAATGCTGTATCTGCAGCATATCCATAATATATAAATGCACCTTTACAAGGAATAATTTCTTCTGTATCTAGTTTTACTCCTTCTATATATTTATCTCCAATAAAATCTATTACGTTTACGTTTGTTCTAAATTCTATTCCTTTTTCTTTTGCTTCTTCAATAAGTTCTGTTTCTGCTTTTAATTCGCTTCTTGCTAAAACTGTTATTTTAGATGCAAATCTAGATAAATATATACTTTCTTCTATAGCACTATTTCCGCCACCAAGTACTACTATTTCTTTATTTTTATATAGTGCTCCATCACATATAGCACAATAACTTATACCGTGGGATGCGAATTTATCTTCGTTTGCAATACCACTTTTCTTTGGTTTTCTTCCTATTGCAATTATTATACCTTTTGTTTGATATTCACCTTTAGTAGTAATTACTGTTTTATATCCATCTTCTTGTTTGATATTTAATACTTTTTCTATTTTATATTCTATATCTTCATTTCTAACATGTTCAAACATAGCTAGTGCTAAATCTTGCCCAGATATGCTTTTAAAACCTAAATAGTTTTCTACTATACTAATTTTATTTAATAATCCACCTGGTGCATATTCATCTAACATAAGTGTTTTCATACCACTTCTAGCTGAATATATACCTGCAGACATACCACCTGGTCCCATACCTATAATAATTACATCGTACATTTTATTCTCCTTAAAATTTAATTTCTCCTGTTTCTACTTTATTATATAATTCTTCTAATTTTGGTTTTCTACTTTGAATAAATTGAACACATAAACCTATTAAGAATAATATTACGCTTACTACTTGCGCTATTTTTACACTTCCAAGCATTAAACTATCTGTTCTAAATGATTCTATAACAAATCTTGCTAGTGAATACCACATTAAATAGAATGCCATTATTTGTCCATCTTTAATATATTTTCTTCTTCTAATAAATAATATTAATATAAATCCAAGTAAGCACCATAATGATTCGAAATAAAACATTGGTAAATGATATTGCCCATTAATATACATATTATCTATAATGAACTGTGGAATTATTTTCATATTAACTAATGTATGATATTCTACTACGCTACCATATGCTTCCATATTAAAGAAGTTACCCCATCTTCCAATTGCTTGTCCTAATAATAATGCTGGAACAACTATATCAAATATTTTACCTGTTCTAACTTTATATTTTTTGCAATATATAATCATTGTTAATCCACCTGCTAAGATAGCACCATGAATTGCTAGACCACCATTCCATACTTTATATATTTCACTTAAATTACTTCCATAGTAATCCCAGTTAAATGCTACATAATATAATCTTGCTCCTATAATTGCAAATATTAATGTCCAAAATAACATATTGAACATAAATTCTTTTTTAATTTGAAATCTTTTAGCTTCGCTAGTTATCATAAAATAACCGATTATAACAGCTAATAAGATTAAAACACTATAAATTCTTATTTCAAAATTCCCTATTGTAAATAATACACCTGACATATTCTACCTTCTTCCTACTTTTTCTGTTATCATTTTATCTAAAAACATTTTTAAAGCACTAATAAATAATGCTATAAAGAATGATGAAAAGAAACCACTTATTCCAAAAGCACTTCCCATTATTAGATCACATAAGTTTAATATTATTATGTTTACTATTGGATATGCTATTCCAAATGTTAGAACACTAAGTGGTAGTGTTAAATAAACAAGTACTGGTTTAATCGTACTATTTAATAAACTTAATATTAATGCTGCTATTATTGCAAAGAAGAAATTTGATACATATATTCCTCTAAATAATGAGCTTGCTATCATTAATACTAATGCATATATTATTATTCCCACTATAAATGATTTTAGTTCTGCTTCTGCATTTAATTTTACTTTTTTTGTTTTACTTATCTTATATATTTGTCCTTTACTCATTAACTTCACCTACTATCATTATAATATAAATTTATTTAAATTAAAAGAATTACAGACGTAATTCTTTATTCTACAATATATGGATCGTTATATAGACCATTTCCTGTTACTTTTACATCTTCTTTTAATGATATAACTGGATAAACATATTTTTCATTATTTATCTTTCCATCTATATATCCATCTTTTATATCTAAATATATTTTATTTGAATCAATAAAACTGCTCCCCATTAACCATGATGAATTTTGTGTATTTAAGAAATTTGTTTCATTTGCTTCTGTTGTAAGTCCAGCATATTTAGCTTCATCTATAGTAAGAATTGAAACTGGATATTTAAGGGACTTATTACCTACATTTACACCAAATTTATCATTTTGATTAATACATTTATATATTGGTTTTTCTCTTTTTGTTACATTATAACTACTTATATAATTTGAGTATCCTTTTCCTGAATTTAGACTTCTATCATTACAATATATTGTGTCTTTGATATAGTTTTCTAAGTTATTTTTAATTATGTTTTCTTCATACCATGAGTCTACTACTGTTTTAATAGTACTGTTATATGTATTTTTATGAGCATTTTCATAAGAATTACTATTTTCTTTAGATTTACATGTACCTGTTATACATTCGTTTTTAATACCCATCATATATCCTATATATGCATTATCATTATATGTATTATTGTATAAAGAAGTAAGTGTATTATTATCAGTACATATACCATTTTCATATGTTCCGTTGTATCTTAGTTTTATACTTCCATCTTCATTTGTTCTTATTATCTTAAAACACATATTTTTAAGTACTACATAGTTATTTAATATATTTCCTCTATAAAAATATACTGTTTCTCCAATACCATCGTTATTTATATCTTCATTATTTTCAGTGTTTTGTGTGAAATACAATCCTTTTCCATTTATATCACTACTGTTTTTAGTGTAATCTATACCACCTATTTTAGTTACATATTCGCTTCTTTGACTATCAGGGGATACACAATTATCATCTAACATTTTGTATTTTAATGTGCCTTTTTCAAATGTATTTGTAGCACATATTCCTTTTGGACTATATTCTGCTTCAAAGTTTAAATTTGCTATAAAATATGTCCTTTGAGCATCGTTAGGCGTTTTATTATCAAGCCATGTCCATAAGCAATATGTTTTTTCTTTACCACTTGATATTTTTTCTTTTGTAATTATTTTGTTTTCATCAAGATCTTTATAATAGTGTATTTCTACTTCTTCTATATTTATTTTATTTGTACAGTCACTTATTCCAACTAGAAGATGACTTTTGTATTTATCTGTTAAACTTGTATAGTTATTATATTCTTCTTTTAGATTTATATTTGTTTCTTCTGTTAGAAATGATGTTAGATTAATATCTAAATTACCTATATTTTTTATATTGAATATGTATGGTGTTTTAGATAAAGCTTCTTCATGTGTGTTATATGGTGTTATTGAAATAATTTCATTATTATTATTTTTACCAATAACTTGTCCTATATTTTCATATGTATTTTGACATGTATTATCTTCACAAAATTGTATTTCTAAGTCTCCAATACTTATTGTGTTACTGTTTCCTTGAGCAGAAGAAAAGAAGGCTGCAAATGACACACCTATAAATACTGTAAGTAATATTAATAATGAAGTTATTAATGTTAATATTTCTTTTCTTATAAGTTTATCAATATACATTCCTTCTTAGTCCTTTCTATTAGATTTTGTGTTCTCCTTTTAGAGCTATACTTATACTTTCATATAATTCACAATATCTTGCATCTAATAAAGTTTCTTTGTCTTTTCTTGTCTTTTCGTGGTTTGTAATTGTTATAGTTCCACCCATACTATTTATTTTCTTAGTTGCATATTCTGTCATTTTATCTATAAGTGAATTAATTCTATCTATTCCTTCTTTATATACTTCTTTAGTAACTCTTTCTCCTCCAACCATACCATCTTCATGATGTTTCTTGAATTGTCCAAAGCCACCTCTCATATTAAACATTCTAAATGTATTTATTAAATCTACTGACATAGCCATCATTTCAGGATCTTTTCCAAATAATGACATTGTCATATTATTATATTCTCTTATGATTTGATCATAATATTTTTTGAATGTTCCATATCCGTTTATTGTTTTACCCTTAAATGCATTTTTAAAGTATTCACTATCTTCTCCATAGAATTGTAAGTCATTTAATAGTTTTAATCTGCTTGTTAGAGTATGTACATATTTTTCAGTAGTCATTGGGTATGGTGCTTTAGGTGTAAAATCTGCTTTTGAATATGTTACATCTTCCATACTTTCTATTTGACCTAACATAGTAATTGCTTCAGGACCTAATCTATATGTAATCATTTCTTCTCTTTTTACACATAAACCATATATTTCTTTTCTAAGATCTGTTGCTTTTTTACTATCTTTATCTTCAATAGAGTAATACTCTTTCTTAGCAGCTTTTATTCTTTCGTTAAGAAGTACGAAACCTCTTAAATTTGGGTCTTGTAAATAAGCTTGTGTTCCTTTACTTGCTGTAGGTTTTTTAGCAGGTTCAACTGGTTTTTTTACTGGCTCCGGTTTCTTTTCAGGTTTTTTTGGTTCAGTTGGTAATTCTCTATTTATTGGTTTTTTTGCTGCAGGTGAGATTTTTTCTAATGCACTACTTAGTTGTCTTACCATATTATTTAATTCTTTATGTTTTGAAACAACTACTTTCATTTCTGAAGCTTTTTTATTTAATTCAGTAACTGAAGCACCTTTTTCTTTAAGTTCTCTATGTTCACTTGCTAATTGATCATATCTTTTTCTAGCTTGTAATATTAAGTCTCTTAATTTATTTCTAATTGTAATTAAATCTTTTTCTGTTTTACTTTTTAGTAAGAATTCATATATTGGTCTATATGATTCATATTTAATCATATTTTCTTCTTTTAGTATCTCTAAAGCTTGTCTTTTTTTAGGATCAGTCTCTGTTTTTAAGCCTTTTACATACTCTTGGTGTTTATTATATGATTCTATTAATATATTATAAAATTCAGTTTTTAATGCGTTAATTGCTTCAGTTTCGTGCATAAAAAATCACCTCGTATTCTATATATCTAATCATATCATAAATATAAATTTTATACAATTAAAAATAGTATGTTTGTCATACTATTTTTTCATATGTATATCCATTTGTGGGAATGGTATTTCAATTCCCTTTTTATCAAAGGCTTTCTTAATATTTTCTTTTAAATCGAAGTTTACAGTCCAATAATCATCGGTTAAAACCCATACTCTTGATACAAATATTAGTGATGAATCAGCCATTTCTTTCATTCTTACAACAATTTCTTCATCTTTAAGGATTAACTCATGTTTATCTATTTCTTCTCTTATAATTTCTTTAACTTTATCTATATCAGAACTGTAACTTACACACCATTCAATATCAACTCTTCTTTTAGTTGCTGTTGTAAAGTTTACTATGTCTGAGTTTGATAATACACCATTTGGAAGTTGTATTAATTTATTGTCTACTGTAACAATTGTTGTATAAAAAAGTGTTGTTTCTTTAACTTTTCCTTCATTTCCATTTACTTGAATGTAATCTCCTTCTTTAAATGGTTTAAAGATTAATATCATTACGCCACCAGCTATATTAGATAAACCGCCTTGTAGCGCTAAACCTACTGCGATAGCACATGAACTAATGATTCCAAGCATTGATGCTAATGGTACACCTACAATATTAAGAATTAATATAATTAATAATATTTTAAGTCCTGTAGATGTAAAACTTACTACAAAACTTTTAATACTTTTATCTACTTTACTGTTTTTGTGTTCTTTTTTTATTATTTTTTCTATAAGTTTAATTATCTTTAAACCTATTACTAATACTACTATAGCAGCTAGTATTTTTAGAGCCATATCCATAGCTCCGCTTGATAATTTTGTTATTAAATCTTCAAAATAATTTTCCATATAATTCACCTAATTTAATATTAGCACTTTTTCTTATTTAAGTAAATCTTTTAAATATTGTCCTGTAAATGATTCTTTTACTTTTACTACTTCTTCTGGAGTTCCTTTAGCTACTATTTCTCCACCAAAGTCTCCTCCTTCAGGACCAAGATCTATAATATAATCAGCTTGTTTAATGATATCAAGGTTATGTTCTATTACGATAACAGTGTCTCCATTATCTACTATTCTATTTAATATTACTAATAGTTTTTTTATGTCATCTTGATGTAGTCCAGTAGATGGTTCATCTAGAATAAATACACTTTTACCAGTAGGTTTCTTTTGTAATTCTTTTGCTAGTTTTACTCTTGAAGCTTCACCACCTGATAATGTTACAGCATTTTGTCCTAGTTTTACATATCCAAGACCAACTTCATCCATTATTTTTAGGGTTTTATATACTTTTGGAATATTTTCAAATACTTCTAGTGCTTCTTTAACTCTTAAATCTAATACTTCTGCGATATTATAACCTTTGAATTTGATTTTTAATGTTTCTTTATTATATCTTGTTGCGTTACATACATCACATGGTACGTATACATCTGGTAAGAAATGCATCTCTATTTTCTTAACTCCATCTCCCCAACAAGCTTCGCATCTTCCACCTTTTACATTGAAACTAAATCTGCTTTTATCATATCCGTGTATTTTTGATTCTTTTGTTTGAGCAAATACATCTCTTATTGAATCAAATACACCTGTATAAGTAGCTGGATTACTTCTTGGAGTTCTACCTATTGGATCTTGTGTAATATTTACTATTTTATCTACATTTTCAATACCTTTAATATCTTTATATTTACCTGGTTTTTCTTTAGACTTATTTATTTTATTTGATAAAGTTTTACATAGTATTTCATTTACTAGTGTACTTTTACCACTTCCTGAAACACCTGTTACACAAATAAATTTACCAAGAGGAAATTCTACATTAATATTTTTTAGGTTATTTTCTTTACATCCAGTTATTTTAATTTTATTTCCATTTCCTTTTCTTCGTGATGCTGGTACTTCTATTTTTTCTTTACCACTTAGGTATCTACCTGTTAAAGATTTATCATTATTCATTATTTCTTCTGGAGTACCTTCAGCAACTAAATAGCCACCTTCAGTTCCTGCTTTTGGACCAATATCTACTATGTAATCCGCATTTAACATAGTATCAGTATCGTGCTCTACTACGATTAATGTATTACCAAGATCTCTCATTTCTTTAAGTGACTCAATTAATTTAGAATTATCTCTTTGATGTAATCCGATAGATGGTTCATCAAGTACATATAATATACCTGAAAGTCTACTACCAATTTGTGTAGCAAGTCTAATTCTTTGAGCTTCGCCACCTGATAAAGTAGCTGCTTCCCTTGATAATGTAAGGTATTCTAAACCTACATTTTTTAAGAAGTTTAATCTTTCTTTTATTTCTTTTATTATTAAGAATGATATTTCTTTTGCTTCATTACTTAATTTTAAATTATCAAAGAATTCTATTAATTCTCTTATACTTAAATTAGTTACTTCATATATATTTTTACCACCAACTTTAACACTTAATGCTTCACTTTTAAGTCTTGCTTGATTACATGTTGGACATGGTAAATCAGTCATATATCTTTCTATCCATTCTCTTATTTGACTACTTGTTGTTTCAATATATCTTCTTTCTAAATTAGTTATTATACCTTCAAAATAATCATAACTTTTTAATATACTTCCACTTCTGGTAGTTAAAGATAAATCTAGTCTATCTGGACTTCTATATAGAATAATATCAAGTTCTCTTCTTGTTAAATCTTTTACTGGTTTGTATAAATCAATATTATAATAATCTGCAACTAAAGCTAGTTTTTTGAATGCAATATTTAATGTTTCACCACTTTGGAATGATATAACTGCTCCATCCATAATTGATTTAGTTTTATCTGGTATTAATATATCTTCATCTATGTGTTTTGTTACACCAAGTCCTTTACATGTTTCACATGCTCCGTATGGACTATTAAATGAGAATAATCTTGGTTCTAATTCTGGAATACTAAAGTCACATAATGGACATGCATAGTTTTCACTCATAACTATTTCTTTATCACCAATAATATTTATTACTACTTTTCCATTAGCCATTTTAGTAGATGTTTCAATACTTTCAAATATTCTTGATCTACTATCTTCTTTAATAACTATTCTATCTATAATAATATCTATATTGTGTTTAATATTCTTTTCTAAAGTTATTTCATCGTTTAAGTCTTTTACTTCTCCATCTATTCTAACTCTTACGAATCCTTCTTTCCTTAAATCATCTATTAAGTCTTTATGAGTACCTTTTTCTCCATGTACTACTGGTGAAATAATTTCTATTTTAGTACCTATTTCTAGTTCTAAAACTTTATTAGTCATTTCTTCGATACTTTGTACTGTTACTTCTATATTATGATGAGGACAATATGGAGTACCAATGCGAGCATATAATAGTCTTAAATAATCATATATTTCTGTTATTGTTCCTACTGTACTTCTAGGGTTTTTATTAGTAGATTTTTGATCTATTGAAATACTTGGACTTAATCCTTCTATAGAATCAACTTCTGGTTTATTCATATTACCTAAGAATTGTCTTGCATATGCACTTAAACTTTCTACATATCTTCTTTGACCTTCAGCGTAAATAGTATCAAATGCTAAACTTGATTTACCACTTCCTGAAACTCCTGTCATAACAATTAATTTATTTTTTGGTAATTCTATATCTATATTTTTTAAATTATTTTCTCTTGCATTTTTTATAATAATTTTATCCATATGACACCTCACTTAAGAATAATATTATACTTATTTAATTATTAATTTAAAAGTACTTTTTTACTATATCATACAAATGTTTGTTTGTAAATATTTGAAATAAAAAAGAGTTTAATAACTCTTTAACAAGCTGGATTATTTGTACTATCAACTGGGTAATCGCAGCATTGACATGCTTTACCTTCGTTATTAGCAACACATTTTAAATTAGATCCACTATATCTTATTATACATGTATTTATATATTCTTGTTTGTTTTGATTTTCATTTTGAATATATACTCTAATTAAATAATCATTTGGGATAAATTCATTAGTAAGTGGATTTTTAATATTTTTAGATATATAGTTTGTATTTTTTAATTCGCTTATTCTTACTGTTGCTTCATGATCTTCTTGGAATGTAGCAATCCATGCATCATTTAAATCTACATATAATGTAGCTGCTCTTTGTATTTGTTTATATGTATTTTCTAAATCAGCTGCATAAGTGGATTCAGTTGATTGTTCAAATACTATAGCTGAACCTACGCTTATTACTGCTACTAAAGTAACAACAACTAATAATTCTATTAATGTAAAACCATTCTTTTTCATATCATCACCATATTATATAATTATTATACTATAAAAAATATTCATTTAAAAGAGTTAATTTTCATATATCTATAACATGTATTATATCCTTCTATAAAACCTAAATCATATAATTTGGATAGTATATCTATTCTATTTATCTTTTTAAAATTTCTTTTTTTATTCTTTTTTGTGTCTTCTATAGATGCTTTTGTTCCTTCTAAATAACCTAATTTATATATTCTATTGTAGTTATACATATTTCCTCCTGATAGTATTATTAGTGTTATTTATAAAATTTACTACAAAAAAAGAAACTATTTAGTTTCCTCTTGTGATCTATCTTTAATCCAGAATGGACCAAATTCTACTGCATTATAGCTTTTTCTATTATAGTGATATATTTTATATCCTGCTCCTATACACCAATCAACAGTTCCATCTTCATATTTAGTTTGTCCTTTAGAAATGCAGAACATTGGGTCTTTTTCTTTATAAACTCCATAAAAATCTATCATACAAGCTGCCATCCAAAGAAGTAATATAATCCATAATACAATATTTATTATTTTAGATAATAATGATTTTTCTTTTTTAGTTTTCTTTTTTGTTTCTACTTTTTCTTCTACTATTTTTTCTTCTTTTTCTGCCATCTTATTCACCTCTAGTTTTATTATACAAATTATGTTTATTAATGTAAATATTTTAAATTACAATTGCGATTAAATTATTACTTCCTCTATTAACCATTTTAGTTATTGTTTGACCAAGTTTATATTTAGCATTATCAGGTAAAAGTGATAGTTTTGCTTGAATACCTTCTTTTACTATTTCATCTAAACTTCTTCCAAAGATTTCACTTTGCCATATTTTTTCAGGGTTTCTATCATCTTTCATTATATAATCTATTAATTCTTTGCTTTGTATTTCACTTCCAATTATTGGTTCAAAACTACTTTCTACATCTACTTTAATCATGTGTATTGAAGATGCTTTTGCTTGTAGTTTTATGCCAAATCTACCTGCTTGTTTTATTATTTCTGGTTTATCTAATTTCATATCAGTTATTTTAGGTAATACTATTCCATAACCTGTTTTCTCAACTTGTTTTAATGCACTTTTAATATTATCGTATTCTTCTTTATTTTCATTTAGTTCTATGAATGCTTTTAAGATTGATCCTTTACTATTTATTTTTTCTCCTGCGATTTCTTTTAATGTTTCATCATATAAGTTATCGTATGTCTCTAAAGTAATTGTTACATTTAAGTTTTCTGTATCTAATTTAGACATATATGCATTAGATACTATATCTTTATCTATTAAATCTAAGTTTATATTTTCAACATCTCTTAATTTATTAACTTCTTTTGTTTGGGACTTCATAATTTCAATAAATTTTTGTTTTAAAGGGTGAGATGTTTTTAATACTCCTATCCAGTCTGGAATATTAAAACTTATACTTTCTATTTGAAACTCATAAAGAGCTTCTTTTAAAATATTTATCATGTCTATTTCAGTCATGTTTTCTATATTAATAGGTATTGTTACTACATTATGTTTTTCTTTTAAATCTTTTGCGATATTTATTGCTTTTTCACTATTTGGATATCTTGAATTTAAAATAATTATAAATGGTTTATTAATACTTTTTAATTCATTTATTACTTTTTCTTCTGATTCTATATAACTTTGTCTATCAAGGTCTACTATTGTTCCATCTGAAGTTATTACTATACCTATTGTTGCGTGATCTTTTATTACTTTTTGTGTTCCGATTTCTGCTGCTTCTTTAAATGGAAGTTCTTCTGTAAACCATGGTGTTTTTACCATTCTTGGATTACCTAACTCATCTTCATATCCAATTGAATCTTTAGCAACATATCCTACACAATCTACAAGTTTTATATTTGTTACTAAGCCATCTATATTTATATTAGCGCCATTACTTGGAACAAATTTAGGTTCTATTGTCATTATTGTTTTACCACTACTTGTTTGTGGTATTTCATCTAGACATCTTTTTCTTTCTATATCATTATCTATATTTGGTAAAATTAGTGTTTCTATACATTTTTTTATAAATGTACTTTTTCCTGTTCTAACAGAACCTACAATTCCTAAATAAATTTCTCCTTCACTTTTTTTACTTAAACTTTTTATTATTTCTTTTTTATCCATATTACCTTCTTTCTAGTTAATAAATTATATGAATAAAAAAGAATGCTTATGCATTCTATTTATTAAATAATAATTCTGGGAATATTAGTCCTACAGTAGCTAAAATAACTATTGTTATAGGGTTTATTAATATTAATAATATTTGACACCATATATTATTATAACTAACTGCTTTTCCTAGTAATATATCACTATTTATTGTTTCTGTTTCATCATTTTTATTAGATACTGTAAGAAGATAATTATCTTTTTCTACTACTTTTTTAAGTATGTAATTTGTATTTGTTTGATATACAACTATATCTCCTTTATCTATATGATGATGATCATTACTTAGTATTACAAGTGAATCTTTTTTAATATCAGGCTCTAATGTATCGTTATCATATACTATATATGTATAATTAAATATAGTTGGGAATACTTCATCGTATACATTTTCTTTTACATAAAGCGCTGCATAACAAGCACCTAATAATACTAAATATATTGCGACTAATGCTCTAATTATATTTGCTATTAATTTCATTATAATCACCTACTGTATCCATAACTTTCTTCAGGTAAATCTATTTCTTTTACTTCATATGTACCAAATTTCATTTCTGGATTTAATGCATATGTAATAAATTCATTTTGAATTAACGGAGTTAATCTATTTAATTCTTGATATGCTTGATA
The DNA here is from genome assembly GCA_045535005.1 of Bacilli bacterium. Classification (GTDB taxonomy): domain Bacteria; phylum Bacillota_I; class Bacilli_A; order RF39; family UBA660; genus CAG-1000. The sequence goes on along the minus strand of JAZSKU010000094.1, from coordinate 17,281 downwards.
TTCGTATTCTTCAAGTGGATTTCTTTGAGCATATGCTTGAAGAGAAGCTCCTATCTTACTACGTTTTAAGTAATCTATATGACCTACCCAATAAGTATCTATTACTAAAAGCATTTTCTTTCTTGTTTCACTATTAAATCCTTTTGTAGTTGATACTCCTTTTAATTTAGTAACTAATTCTGATCTTATATAATCTTCTATTTCTTCTTTTTTAGCTTTTTTAGGAAGTTTACTTAGATCTACCAAGTGACCAACTTTAGCTTCTATTTCTTCCATTGGCATGTGTGAAATAGTTTGAGCGTATGATGAAGCTACATCATTTAACATTGGTAGCATATCGTCACATTCAAGAACTCTATTTCTTTGTTCATATATTTTTCTCTTATGATCAGTTAATACTCTTCCTATTTTTTCGCTAGTCATTCTTGCTTGTTTATCATGACTTTCTTGTGATAATTGGCATTTGTCTACTAAAGAAGCTATCATTTTATTTGTAATAAGTCCTGCTTTTGTTTTAATGCCTTCTATAATTCCTCTTAATTTAGTACCACATCTTATAGCTACCATATTATCTTCTAGTGAAGCAAAGTATTTTGTTTGACCTGGATCTCCTTGACGTGCTGCACGACCTCTTAATTGGTTATCTATACGTCTATTTCTATTTTTAGATGTACCAATTACATAAAGTCCTCCAACTTCTCTTACTCCTTCACCTAATTTTATATCAGTACCACGACCAGCCATATTTGTAGTAACTGTTACTTTGCCAAGTAACCCTGCATTTGCTACAATTTGACTTTCGTGTTCATTATCTACTGCATTTAATAATTGATGTCTTACTCCTGCTTCTTCAAGCATTTTACTTATTATTTTACTTTCTTCAACACTATCTGTTCCTACTAAAACAGGTTGTAATGTTTTTTGACATCTTAATATTTCTGCTACTATAGCTTTATATTTAGCTTGTTTTGTGGTATATATTTCATCTTTTAAGTCTACTCTCATGTTTGGTTTTCTACTTGGTACTTCATATGTAGGCATTCCATAAATATCCATAAAATCTTCTGCATTACTTGTACCTGTCATACCAGATATACCTGAATGATATAAACCAAAGAAATCAGGATATGTACATGTAGCTGTTGTAACACTTGGTTCATGTACTTGAATGTTATATGGAAGACGATTTTCTATAGCGTGAAGTCTTTCTTTTGCTTCTATTGCTTCATGAAGTCCTTCTGAAAGTCTTCTTCCTTCCATAAATCTACCTAAGCTTTCACTTATAAGTACTATTTCGTATTGTTTAGGATCTTTTTTAGTGGGTTTTATTTCATAATGCTTTCCACGAGTAAAGTGATGTCTTGCGATTAATGCATTTTTAATTGCTTCGTGTCTAGTCATTATATCTATTTCACTAATATTTTCTCCAAATTCTTTTCTAACAGCTTTTTCTATTTTGTTATTCATTCTTTCAGTAAAAACAACTTCCATAGTATCTTTAAACATAATACAGTCTGTTGTAAATGGTTTATATTTACCAACTTCTTCTTGAGCTTCTACTGTACAAGAAATATTTTTAATGAATGATGTTGCCCATATATATAAATCTGATACTTCTGTAGAAACTTCTTTTGAATCGTCTCCTGGCATATTACCTACTTTTATAAGTGGTGTCATACCATCATCTAGAAGTATACTATCAACTTCGTCTACTATTGCATAATTAAACGGTCTATTAAATACTCTATTTTGACGATATTTTACTTGATTATCATCTAAGTAATCAAATGCTAGAGTTGATGCTGTTGCATATACTATATCTGATTTATATTGTTCTTTTCTATCTTGTCTTGTCATTTTAGGTCTTCCTGCTACAAATCCACATGATAGTCCTAAATATTCAAATACAGCTCTATTTTGATTTGCATCTCTTTCTGCTAGATATTCATTTGATGTAATTACGTGTACTCCTTCACCACTAATTGCATTAAGGTAAGCATTTAATATTTGAACTAGTGTTTTACCTTCACCAGTTTTCATTTCACTAATAGCATTATCTTGCATTGCGATTGCTGCTTCTAATTGTACTGGATAGTGTTCCATACCAAGCTTTCTTCTTGTAGCTTCTCTACATACAGCAAATGCTTCTTCCAGAATATCATCTTTAGTTTCACCAGTTAAAAGTCTTCTTCTAAATTCGGAAGTCATTGCCATTAAATCTTCATCTGACATATTTCTAAAACGACTTTGCATAGATAATATTCTATCTACTCTTTGTCTAACTTTCTTTCTATTTTGAACTGTGTATGATCCAAATAATTTATCTGAAATACCCATAAAAACATCACCTATTCTTCTATATAACAATATACCATTTTTGAGTTATAAAATCAATTAAAAAGGCTAACATAAATGTTAACCTATATTTCTATCATATTATATATAATTAATTGATAAGTATTTTCTCTTCTTTCTACTTTTGCATTTATTTTATATATATTACCTTTTTCTATATTAGATAGTTTAGCTAAATCTTTTGGAAATATTATTCCTTCTATATTATCATATTCATCACTTAGATTTATGAATGCCATTTTATCATTATTTTTAGTTCTAATAGTTTTTATACTTTCTAAATATAGAATTGTTGTGATGGTTTTATCAAAATATTTTTTATAGTTTTCTAGTGTTATAGATGAAGATCTATCATATTTAGTTACTGGATGATGTGAAAGATAAAATCCATAGTTATTTATTTCATTATCTATGTTTTCTTTATCTGTATAATCTTCCATAGCTATTAATACAGGTTCTTCTTCTAAAGTCATATTTAAATCTTTACATAGTGTTACATAATTTAATATTTCATTTAAGTTTTCTATAGTTTGTTTCTTATTTAAATTAAAGCTATCAAATGCTCCACATTCTATTAGAGAAATTACTACTCTTTTATTAATACTTTTACCATAACATCTTATCATGAAGTCATAGAATGATTTAAATTTACCGTTTTCTCTTTCTTTAGTTATTTCTTCTGATACTACACCAGCAATTGATTTAATAAGTGAAAATGGTATTACTAGAGAATTATCTTTTGTTATGAATTCATGTGTTGATTCGTTGATATCTATTGGTTTAAAGTCTATTCCAAGTAATTTAGATTCATCTATATATTCTTTTATTTTTTCATCTGATTTATTCATATTAAGTAAGTTTTTCATGAAATATATAGTATAATTTATTTTTAAATATGCCATTTGGAAAGCTACTAGTGAATAAACTACTGAGTGTGATTTATTAAATCCATAAGATGAGAATTTTATAATTAAGTTATATAGTTCTTCTGCAATATTCTTTGTATACCCTTTATTTATAACTCCATTTATGAATTTATCTTTTTCTCCTAAAATTACGCTTTCTTTCTTTTTAGACATTGCACGTCTTATAATATCTGCTTCAGAATATGTGTAACCACCAATATTTTTTAATATATCTAATACTTGTTCTTGATATATTATTATTCCATATGTACTTTTTAATATTGGCTCTAATTCTTTAACTAAATAAGTTATTTTGTTTTTACCTTTTTTACGAGCAATATATTCAGGTATCATTTCTCTTGGACCTGGTCTATATAAAGCAATCGCATCTATTAGAGTATTAAAACTATCTACTTCAAGTTGTTTTAAGAATGATTTCATACCACTACTTTCAAATTGGAATATACCTGTTGTATATGCTTTTTTAAATAAATCTAGCGTTTTTTTATCATTTAAATCTATATTATTTATATTTAATTCATGACCATTTTTATTTATATCTTCTATAATATTTGAAATAGTATTTAAGTTTTTAATAGATAAGAAGTCCATTTTAAGAAGTCCTAAGTCTTCTATAAATTCCATAGAGTAACCAGTTAAAATAACATTATCTCTTTTATATAGAGGCATAAAGTTATTTAAAGGAATATCACTTATTACTACTCCTGCGGCATGCATACTTGTATTCTTTTTAAGACCACATAATTTATGACATATTTTTACTAAGTAAGTTAAATCTTTATTTCTATTTACCATAGTCATAAATTCTTTATTATTTTTAAGTATTAAAAAGTCTTTTTCATCTTTTATTGTTTTACATAATCTATCTATTAATATTGGCTCTAATTCTAAACATCTTGCGACATCACGAATTACTTGTTTTGGAAGTAATGTGTTAAATGAAATTATTCTTGCTGTTTTATCACTTCCATATTTATTAGTTACATAATCTATTACATGTTCTCTTTTTAAGTTATCAAAGTCTATATCTATATCAGGCATAGTTATTCTTCCTGGATTTAAGAATCTTTCAAATATTAAATTATATTTTAATGGGTCTATATTTATTATTCCAAGTGAATAGTTTACTAATGATGCCGCTCCACTACCTCTTCCTGGACCAACTGTTATATTATTCTTTTTAGCAAATAATACAAAGTCGTATACGATTAAGAAGTAATCAGTGAAATTCATCTCTTCTATAACGGAAAGTTCATACATAAGTCTATCTTTATATACTTGTGGTACTTCTCCATTAAGACGTTTTTCTAATCCTTTTTTAGCAAGTGCTTTTAAGTATGATATCGAGTCTTCATGATATACAGGAATATGTAATTCTTTTTTAGGAAATTCAATATTTATAAGAGATGAAAACTCATATGTAGTTTTTATGTCTTCAGGATTGTTATTCTCTTTATAATAACTTTCATATATAGATATTTTATCTTTTATAGTTTTATTTTCTGTAATAAGTTTCATGAATTTAAAATACTCCATATCATTTTCTTCAAAGTATCTTATCATATCCATATAAACTATATTATTTGTTAATTTAAGAACTTCTTCTTTTATTTTATCATTATGATATTTTATATATATTTGATCAAAATAATCTTTTATATTAAGATAGTGTTTTATACTTGTTACACATATAATATCTTTATTTAATTCTTTTATATAATCTAGTGTAAGTGTATCTAGATTCTTTTTAGATACTATTTTGCATAATGAAACAAATCCATCATAATTTTTTGCATATAAAATGAAATATACATCATCTATAGTTAGCTCTGTACCTATAATTGGTTTGATATCATTATTTTTACATTTAGTAATGAATTCAAATGCTCCGAACATATTAGTATCAGTTACTCCAAGAGCAGTTAAATTAGTACTTTTAGCATATAAAATAATATCATCTATTCTAATTAGACTATTCATTAAATCATATTCAGTTTTTATATTTAATGGAATATATTTCATAACGTACCTCTTTTATATAATATCAAATAATTTATTTATTTTAAAGCGAACAAATAAAAAAGATACATAAGTATCTTAGTTATATCTATCATCTATTTTTTCAAAGTTAACATTTTCTATTTCTTCAATTACTTCTAATTGATTTTCTATTATTTGTTTTAATCTTCTTTTTAGTACATTAGTATTTCTTTTTAGCATATCTGCTTGATTTTGTGCTTTTTCAGCTTTTAGTAGTGCATCATTTATTATTCTATTAGCGTTTCTTCTTGCTTCTGATATCATATTTTCTGCTTCGTGTCTTGCTGTTGATTTTATTTGATCTCCAGCGCTTTCTGCAGTGAATATTGCTCTATTTAGAGTATCTTCTATCTTTTGATAATAAGCAATTTCATTAACTAATTTTTTGTTTTCTTCTTCTGTTTTTTTACTTTTTTCAAGTAATTTTTCATAGTTATTTATTATTTCATCTAAGCACCTTTGTACTTGATCTTTATCATAACCACGAAATACAGTATCAAACTTTTTCATGATCCACCTCTATATTAAATATACTAAAATACTAAATAATTACTACCATCCATCAGTATCGTGATTTTTTGAAGATTTTTTTGTTTCATCTTCTGAAATATTACCTTCTACTTCATGTCCTTTTGGAGAACAAAGTACTATTCCAGGACCTAATTTTTGAATTGAACCTTCAAGTGCGTATGCTATACCATTTAAAAAGTCCATTATTCTTTTAGATACATCAGATGTTACTCTTTTAAAATTAACAACTACTTGATTATTTCCTTTTAAATAATCTGCGATTTGTTGAGCTTCTGAAAATGCTCTTGGTTCGATTAATATTGTTTTATTTGTTATATCTTTATTAACTTTGTTACTATCTTTTACTTCGTTTGTTTCTTCATCGTAATATTCACCATCATCTGGAGTAAATATACTTTTTAATCCTTTTAATGCCATGTTAAATCCTCCTTATTCTGCTTATAATATAATTCTATCATAATTATTTATTTCAAGCAATATTAAATTTAAGAAGAAATTATTTCTTTCTATTAAATATATTAATAAAATTTAGTATATAAATCAAGAAGTTTATAAATAAAAAAGATGTATTTTTTAATACATCTTAGAATTTAATTTTAGATTCAATATATGGAACTAATTCATCAAGTGAAAGTGTTATTTGTTCCATTGTATCTCTATCACGAACTGTTACTGTGTTATTATTTAATGTTTCATCATCAACAGTTACGCAAAATGGTGTACCTACTACATCTGCTCTTCTATAACGTTTACCAATTGATGCAGTTTCATCATAACTAGTCATAAAGTGTTTTGATAACATTTCATTTACTTCAAGAGCTTTTTCGCTATGATATTTTTTAACTAATGGTAAAACTGTTACTTTAATAGGAGCTAAATATGGATGTAATTTCATAACTTCTCTTATATCATCGTTTTCTAGTGTTTCTTTGTGATATGCGTTAAATAATACTGCTAAAACAGTTCTATCAAGTCCATATGTTGATTCAATAATATATGGAATATATTTTTCGTTTGTTTCTGGATCTAAGTATTGTTGTGATACTCCACTATATTCTTGATGACGAGTTAAATCGAAATCAGTTCTATTATGAGTACCGTTTACTTCACCCCATCCAAATGGGAACTTATATTCAATATCACATGCTGCTTTAGCGTAGTGAGCTAATTTTTCATGATCATGATATCTTAATTTTTCTTCTGGAATACCTAAATCCATATAGAATTTTTTACCGTATTCTTTAAAGAAGTTATATAATTCTTCATCTTTTCCTTCTTTACAGAATGTTTGATATTCCATTTGTTCGAATTCAATTGTTCTAAATGTAAAGTTACCTGGTGTAATTTCATTTCTAAATGCTTTACCAATTTGTCCGATACTAAATGGTAACTTACATCTCATAGTTCTTTGTACATTTAAGAAGTTTACGTATTCACCTTGTGCATTTTCTGGACGAAGATAAATAACATTTTTATTATCGTTTGTTACACCTCTATATGTTTGGAACATAAGATTAAATTCACGAATATCAGTAAAATTACTCTTACCACAATTTGGACATGGTACGTTATTTTCACGAATATAATTAATCATTTCTTCTTTAGACATTTTGTCTCCGATTGAACTATTTGAGAAATCATTAATTAAGTTATCTACTCTATGACGCATCTTACATTCTTTACAATCAGCTAATGGATCTGAGAATGATGATACATGTCCTGATGCTTCCCATACTCTTGGGTGCATTAAAATATCAGCGTCTACTTCATATGCATTTGGACGTTCTTGAATAAATCTTTTTCTCCATGCATCTTTAATATTATTTTTAAGTCTGCTTCCTAATGGTCCATAATCCCATGTATTAGCAAGCCCTCCGTATATTTCACTTCCTTGGAATATAAATCCGTAATTTTTACAATAATTTACTAATTCTTCCATTGTTATTTCATTTTCTTTCATTTAAAATCCCTCCAATTTCATTTGTAATTTCTTTTGTTCTTCCATTTTTCTTATTCTATAATTATGATTTAAAATTATTCTACTTATAAGTGGTCTTAATTGATAAGATATTTTAATTTCTTTATCACAACCTTTTATAAAGTCACCCATAAACATTTTAAAGTAATGGTGTGGTTCATCATATTCATATACTTGTTCTATATGTACTATATTGTCTCCAAAAAGGGTTGGTAAATAACTTTCTATGAATTGTTCATCCATTTCAATAATTTTACCTTCTTTACTACATAAGACAATTGTTGTTACTTCTTCATCTATATCATATGATGTGCATCCACTTGATAAACTAATATTATATTTTTCAGTAGATACTTCACTTAATGCATTTATTCTATCCATTTGATATTTAAGTTGAATTTTTTTATTTTGTTTTTTAGTAAATGGTATAGTTGATTTAAGTGTTCTTGTTCCACCAATTAGTAAATATCTATTACCAGCATGGAAATAATTATCTGATAATGTATCTACTACTGTATATCTTAAGAAATAATCTAATATTTTATCTAGTTTTTCTTCATCGCTTAGTCCTTTTAATGTGTCACTAAAAGATATGCCAGTTTTAATAGTAGGTATATTTTCTCCTCCAGTGACTCTGATACCCCGTGGATTTAGATACATATTGGTATACCAATTTTTATTTAAATTTTTTACTCCTTCTATTTTCATATATACTCCTATATAAATAAAAAACTTCTAAAATGTTGTAAGGGTCCATTTAAGGACGGTTCCACCTTACTTATTCTAGAAGAATCTCTCTTTATTTATAGCCTAAGTGCTTTACCATCACACTATTATCGCTTTATGTCCATTATTTTAGCACTTTTTATTTTGTTAGTCAACTACTTCAAAATTAGTCTTGGACCTCTATAATCGTTTTCTTTTGTTTCTTTTTCTTCGAAACGTTTTTCTATGAATTCTATGTATTCAACTTCACCTTTTTTATTGATATAAAGATCTACATAGTAAGCACCCATTGTATTTTCAAGTCCTTGTCTTTTAGCAAAACCTGTTTTAGCTACTAAACATGGTACTAAGAATGAAAGTACATTTCTATAGAACATGAAATGACTTTGATGATAGTGACCTTCTCCTAAAATATTTGGTTTATTTCCAGGTTCCATTTTATCAATATATTTTTGTGGTTTATATGAAAGTGATGCTGCACATCCTCCACCTGGATGATATACTTCAACTGTTGTTTTACCATTTGGTCCAGTTTTATATATTCCTCTATCATTACCTAGATAATGCATATCACTTCTTGCTCTTTCTATCATTTTACCTAAGTTTGCTCCACCGTTTATCATGTGTGTCCAGTCATGTGAACCTGTTATAAAGAAGTAATTTAAGTCATCTTCTTTTGCAACTGGGAAATACCCATCCGTAATATAATCGGCTTGTGCTGAAGCTCCTAGAGTGTGTAATGAGTATCTATGATCACCTCTATTATGATAATCTCCATCTGCTACATCACCAAAATGTATTACATCTCTATAACCATTTTTATATCCATCTCTTATTACTTTATCAGTAAAACTTTTTTGTTCTGTATTACTACAACAATGTGTATCTGATAAGAAGATTAGTTTAACATGCTCTAAGTCTTCCATTGGTGACTTTATATTTCTACTTCTTCTAATTGTATTTTTCTTTCTTATTACTTCAGTACCATCTTCTTTATGAACTACACTAATATCATAGTCTCTTAATTGCATTTCTTCTATAAGGCCATTAAAGTCAAGTTCAGTTATACCCAAACGAGTACATACATCTATTAGTGTTTCTCCATTTTTAACTGATACGAATGTTTTATCTATATCATCTTTTGGTAGTTTTTTCTTAACTGGAATAGATACTTTATCTGAAATAATAAGTGGTTTACATGTTTTATAGTCTTCTGGTATTGTTACGTAATATGGCATTAATAATTGAGATGTTGACTCTAATCTTTGTTTTCTATCTTTATTTAATGTAACTACCCAAGATCCCACTGTATTATATACTGGAGTATTTTGCATTCTCATTTCGTCTGTTGTTGCTACAACTGATGGTGTTTGAAATTCTCTTACTCCTCTTCTTAAGAAACTATCACATGCTAAGAAGTGACTGCATATCAATATATCTGGTTTATCTTCATTTCTATAAGAAGATATTATTTGTTGTGGTCTATATGAAATAGTATATGGAATTGTTCCTACATGATGGCGTAAATCTATTACTATTTCATTACTATTTGTTCCATTTGTAAAAATGAGCTTAGCATTTTTTTGACCAAGATATGTTACATCTTCTCTTTTATCTGCGATTATTTTTCCTATATCTACTTTTGCTTTACTATTTAAAAATGATAAATCGTGTTCTCCTGTTACGATTAAATATCTTATACCATCTATTCTAGGAAGTATATCTTTTACATAGTCTGCTTGTTCTTCATAACCATGTCTAAATAGAGTTTGATTTAATATATCTTTTTTACCTCTATACATTCCTTCTACTATATCACCATTAATTACTATGTATTTAACTCCCATTTCTTTGGCTCTTAAACACATTTCATTAAATATAGATGGTTGTGAATATTTGCTTCCGAATCTAGTGTCTGATGCAAACATTACTTTAATATTTGGACTATTATCTTCTATTTTATAAGTAGAATCACTATTTAGTGTTACATGTCCATAGTTTTTAATAAAAGTACCTATTTTAGTTTCTTCACCAGGGGATGAGAAACTTGCTGTATTTTCTAAGATACTAATATTATTTCCTCTTCTTTTTAATTCGGCTATTATTTTCATTAAGCCTTTTCTGTCAATGCTGTATGTCTCACACAAGTCTTCAAATGAACACACACCATTTAATGTGTCAATTTGAATTTGATTAGCTAGAAGTGCAATATTGCTTTCATTTACTTCAGTTATTGCGCTCTCAACGTCATCTTTACCTACCATATTACCTCCAAAAAAAGAGTAATAAAAATACACCTCACATTATATTTTTATTACCCTTTCTACTATTTTATTCTAAGTTAATAATAATATATAAATTAAAAATATTCAAGTCATAATTTTATAATTTTGTATCAAAAAAGACACCATTATTTTGGTATCCTTTTATTTACTTATGATATCACTTATTGGAGCAAATGTTTTTCTATGTTCTTTTAATGGTCCATATTTATAAATTGCTTCTATATGTTTTTTTGTACCATATCCTTTATTACTTTTGAAGTCATATTCTGGATGTAATTTATCAAGTTCATACATCATATGATCTCTTGTTACTTTTGCAATTATTGATGCAGCTGCGATACTTTGACTTTTAGCATCTCCTTTTATTATTGATGTAGATGGTATATTTATATCTAATTTAACAGCGTCTATTAATATGTGCTGTGGAGTTACATCTAAATTACTTATTGCTTCTTTCATAGCTCTTTTAGTTGCTTCTAAGATGTTTATTTCATCTATTACATCTTCGCTTGATATACCTATTCCAATAGAAATTGCATTTTCTTTTATTATGTTAAATAATTCTTCTCTTTTTTTCTCAGTTATTTTTTTAGAATCATTTATTCTTTCATCATAAAAGTCTTTTGGGAGTATTACCGCTGCTGTAACTACTGGTCCTACAAGTGGGCCTCTTCCTACTTCATCTACTCCAGCAATATAATTTATACCTTTATTATATAATTCATTTTCGTATTCTTTCATTATTTCACCTATAAAATATTATACACGAATAAATAAAAAAAGGAATATTAATTCCTTTTTATCCACGTCTTCCGCCTCCGCTTGAGAATCCTCTTCCACTACTTCCTCTACTTGATGATCTTCCTCCTCCACCACCGCCAGATGATGAACTAGATGATACTACATATGAAGTAGTTCTTGAGTTTACAAGTGTATTTTCTTTATGATTTATATTTAATGCCTCTTTATTAATATATTCATGTGCTTTAGTTGCTTTTTTAACCATTTTATTTTTATTTACAAGTATTAATACAACAATAACTGTAACAATGATTGATACAACTAGTATCCACATAAATGGAAATGTATACTTTTGTTTTAAGAATCCATCTTCATCAATATAATAATCATCAAGTTCACTTGGTATACCAGAGGTATAATACTTTGTCATATCACTTATAAAGTCACTCATACCTACTATATAATTATCTGATATAAAGTCTGGATATATTTTATCTAGTGTACTTTCTAATCTTTCATATGAAAAATATAGTTGAGCATCTCCGAATGTATAAATATTAAAATATTTATTTTCTTCATCACTATTTCTAAATAATAATACACCACTATAATTAGTAAAATTTATACCAAAGTCATTATAGTCATAAAAATCAACAGCAAATTCCTGATTTTTTGATTCAGCATAATATGGATAATCATATGTAAGAATTACCATATCTATATTTGTTCTTGATTTGAATTCTTCTATTTTTTGTTTTAGATTTTGTTCTTCTCCATCAGTTAATATTTCACCAAAGTCAAATACTTGTTCTTCTGCATTTACATATGGTGTATTTAATATATTCGATTTATTATCTTCAGTTATTTTTATATTTTTATTTACACCATAATTATTAGATTCATCTCTTGTTTTAGTAACTACTTCTGCATTTATACTTAATGGAAGAATTAATAAAAATACTAATATTATATTTAATAATTTATTTTTCATTCTACACCCTCCAATAAGAATATTACATAGCTAAGAATAGATGCTATAACAAATGTTATTACGAATGTAATTATACAGAATTTAATTAATTTCTTTTTATCTATTGGTATATTACCTATAAATTCTCCTGTTTGTCCATTCATTGCGAATAAATAATATTTATCATTAAATTTAACATTTACCATCCATACTGGAAGTAATGCATATTCTGTTTTTAATAATTCGGTAGTTAGGGTATTTGATGTTGGACTTATTGTTGAATAAGCACCCATATCATTTATGAATAGTTCTTCTGTTGATTTTTTAGCTCTATCTGCTGCTATATCAAACATTTTTTCTTTTTCTATATCAAATTTTTCTGCTAAGAATCCAGATAGATATGCATGTTTATAATCAATTAAATCATCATAATTATATGGTTCGATAGTATTCATTATATCATCTGCGAATCTAGTTGATGCATCTGCTGGTATTCTATTAAATACGCTTTCTCCGCCTCTTATTACATTATAATAATCTGTTTTTGTGTATCTGGTGTCTCCAACACTCCAGTGACTTACTCTTGTTGCTGTTGCAGTTATTGTACCGGCAACTTTAATTTCATATAACCAAAAAGGTATATATAAACCTCTTATTTTTTCTATGTTTTTTTCATCATTAAATAAATCTGGTGTAAGAGGTCTTCCTTTAGATATATTTTTAAATGCATCTATAGCTTCTTGTTTTTCTTTTTTAAATGGAATAATTTTATCTGGTTTGAATTCTCCTGATAATTTATTTTTTAAAATAGCAACATTACCACAATATACGCAAAATGTTGCTGCTGTTTGTTCATCAGCAATTATTTCTGCTCCACAATCTGGGCAATTATATGAAACATAGTTAACATTCTCTTCTTCTTTTGAACCAGAACGTTCTTCTATAGTTTTATTTTTATTTAATTCTTCTTCTGTTAAAACGCTATCGCAATAATCACATTTAAATTTTCCAAGTGTTGGATTAAAATGTATTCTTGCTCCACAATTCGGGCATTGATTATCAATTACATTTCCCATGTTTATCACCTACTATATAAGTATATCATCCTTTAATAATTTTAAGCAATAAAAAATAGAGCATTTGCTCTATCTTTATTCACCACTTGGCCCATCTGATACTGCAATCCATTGTGCTTTTAATAATAAGTTTTCGTTGAATTCATAACTTTTACTAATTCTTTCCATATCTTCTGTAAACCATCCAATAAATCTATAACCATCTTTTGTAGGTGTTGGTAATGTTGCAGTTGAACCTTTTTTAACTATCATTTCTGATACTTCGCTTCCACCTGCAGAATCAAATGTTATTTTTACTTCATTCGTACTTGGTGTTGGAACTGGATCAGGATTTGATACTGGTTCATCTTTTTTACATCCAACTAATATAAAAATTGCTAAAACAGAAAATAGAATTAAACCAAATTTTTTCATATTTTTCATGTTATCCTCCTAGAATAATTATACTATAGATTTTTACAAATAAAAAGCAAATTTATTACATTTGCTTATTAATATACATATATGTAAATGTACTAGAACAAACTAAATCTCCTTTAGCATCTGTTATATAAACATCAAATACACTTATACTTTTACCTGTTTTTACTTCTTTTGTTTCTGCATATATTTTATCTGTTGTTGCTTGTTTTATGAAATTAATACTACTATTTACTGTAACGCCTATTCTTTTATCTGTCATAGCAGCTATTCCACCCGCTGTATCAGCAAGACCAAATAAGAATCCTCCATGACAAATATTTAAGTGATTTTTACTAGTTTCAGTAACTGTAGCCTCTAATTTACAATAATGTTCTTTTACTTCTACAACTTTGTAATTATTATTTGTTATAAATCCTTTTGTGCTTTCTAATATTTCACTTGCTTCTTTAGTTAAATCTTCCATAGATCCTCCTTAGTACATTATACAATATAACACTTTAATTATTATTGTTCAATCTATAATGAATAATAGTTATGTTCTTCATCTTGACTAGTTAGAGTAAAACCGTTATGTTCTACACTCTTATTAGCGCCTATATTATCTTTTTTAGTTTGTATAACTACATCTAATCCATTTTCTACAATAATTCTTTTTAATATTTTTAATGCTTCTATAGCATAACCTTTTCTTCTGTGTTCTTTTAAAATGCCTATATCTACTTCATTCATGTTAGTTCTTGGGTTATTAATAAGCATTATAAATCCAACTGTTTCATCGTTTGCTTCAATTAAAGCAGTATAACATGAATTAGCTAGTCTGCTTTGTGTATTTCTCTCTCCTTGAAATGTTTCTCTTAGTAATTCATCACTATAAATTAAATCAAGTACTTTTCTTTCGTCTTTAAAATCTAATTTTTTTAATTTAACATTTTTACTCATAAATACCTCAATAATATAATAACATATTTATTCTATTATGTTTAATATTATTCCAATTGAGAACATACTTGTAAGTAATGATGAACCTCCATAACTTATAAATGGTAAAGTAACACCTGTTATTGGAACTAGTCCTACTACTACTGATAGATTTAATAGTGTTTGAAACATAAGTAAGAATGTAAGACCAAATATTAGATATTTTGAAAATAATTCTTTTTGTTTTATTGCTTCTTTTATAAGTATATAAAAAAGTATTGTAAATAATGACACTATTACTAGTGAACCTATGAATCCAAATTCTTCTGTAATAATTGAAAATATAAAGTCTGTTTGTGGTTCTGGTAAATAAAAATGTTTTTGTCTTGATGACATAAATCCTTGTCCTAATAATCCACCTGGTCCTATTGCGTATAAACTTTGTATTGCTTGAAATCCACTTCCAAGTGGGTCTGTCCATGGATTTATAAACGACGTAATTCTATCCATTCTATATGGAGCTATTACTACTAACAATATTATTCCTATAATACCTAAAACGCCCATTTTAATGAATATTTTTGATGAAAAACCACTTATATATATTAATCCTATTTGTGATATTAACATTACCATGCAAGTCCCAAAATCAGGTTCTAACATTATTAACAATGAGAATATCATTATTACTGATAATATTGGTAATATAAAAATTAATTTTTGTCTTTTATAATTATCATTGTTAGATAGATATTTTGATGTAAAAATTATTAATACTATTTTAGTAAGTTCACTTGGTTGAATTCCAAAACCCATTATTCCAAACCAACTTCTACTTCCATTTCTTACTATACCTATTCCTGGTATAAGTACTATTATTAAAAGTATAAATGAAATTAATAATAAATGATTTGAATATTTTTTATAAATATTATGATTTATTTTTGAAGTAAATAACATTATAAAAATTCCTATTATAAAAAATATTGATTGTGATAATACATATTTATATTGATTATTATATTTATATTCTGCCCATATATAACTACTTGAATAAATCATAATAATCCCTATTATTGAAAGTGTTATTGTTATTAAAAATATATACTTTTTATTCATATTAATAATATGATTTATAAATAAAAAAAGACACTTATGTGTCTTATAACCAAACTGCGTAATATATAGCAATCATACCCATCATGAATCCAACTATTAAGAACATTTTAACTATATCTGTTTCTTTCCATCCTAGTTTTTCAAAATGATGATGTATTGGTGCCATAAGAAATACTTTTCTTTTGAACTTTTTAATAGCAGTTAATTGTATTATAGATGATAATACTTCAAGTACAAATACACCACCTATTAATGCTAGTAATAATTCATGTTTTGTTAGAATTGCTACTGCTGCTAGAGTACTACCTAAAGCAAGTGATCCAGTATCTCCCATGAATACTTTTGCTGGATGTGTGTTATATACTAAGAATCCTAATATTGATCCTACAAGTATGAAACAAAATATTGCTATTTCTTGATATCCAGAAACCCATGATGTTCCCCAACTTATGATACCAAAACTTAAGAATGCTATTAATGATAATCCACCAGCTAATCCATCAAGTCCATCTGTTAGATTAACTGCATTACTACTTCCTACAAGTAAGAATAATATAAATAATCCATATATCCATCCTAAATTAATATTAATATTTAATGCAGATATTGTAATATATGTGTCTCCTCCACCCTTCATATAAATGAAGAAAAATATTAATGCTATTAATACTTGTACTAATAGTTTTTGTACTATTGATAGTCCATCATTATTTTTTTGTTTTACTTTTAAGTAATCATCTACAAAACCAAGTGCTCCGTATGAAATAAATACAAATATTATGATTAATAAACTCGGAGTTATTTCTAAACTACCTCTTATATACAAAAATAACATTGTAAGTAACGTAGGTATTATAAATATTAAACCTCCAATAGTTGGAGTACCTTCTTTTTGTGCATGTCTAAATGCAGTAAATTGACTTATTGTTTGTCCACATTTTAATCTTCTAAGCATAGGTATTAAGATTAATCCTAATGTAACTGATACAAAGAATCCAATCATTAATCCTAAAATACTTTTAGCAAGTATTAACATGTTATATCACATCCCTTGATTTAATTATACTAATTTTTTAATTTTATACATAATTATTTTACTTTTTATATGTAAAGTACTATAAATTTAAGAAGAATTCTTCTAATATTTTTTCTTTATTAATATTCATTGATTTAAGTTTTATATCTGTTTCACT
>JAZSKU010000045.1:0-5603 GCA_045535005.1 Bacilli bacterium | reverse complement strand
AAAATTAATTAAAAATTGTGATTCAAAAATTAAAATTGTTTATAGTGTTGATTATATAAGTAAAAATTTTATTAAACAATTAAGTATTACAAATTTAAAGACTTGCTTGTTGATTATTCTTTTTCTAGAGATTATTATTTTGGTAGGAATAAAGATTAATAATTATAAAACCGATAAAAATTTAGAAAAAATTCAAGATGTTGCAGCAGATTTAACATATTATTTTGATGATTTAAATGAAATACAAAATGAGACTGTTGCAGACAATCAAACAGAGACTAATAATACTGATGGCCAACTACCTGAAACATCAGTGGTTACGGCATATAACACTAAATATGAACAATCTTTTGATACTCTTAAAGGCATTAATAGTGATACTAAAGCATGGTTAAGTTTAAATAATACTTCTATTAATTTTCCTGTAGTTCAAGCAACTAATAATGATTATTATTTAAATCATGACTTTAATAAAGATTCCAATGCTAATGGATGGGTATTTATTGATTATCGCAATAATTTAGATATATTGGATCAAAACACTATTATTTATGGGCATAATACAAAAAGCAATACAATGTTTGCAACATTAAAATATTCTTTAAAAGAATCTTGGTATAAAAATGAGGAAAATCAACTAATTATATTTAATACACCTGATAAACAAATGAAATTCAAAATATTTTCTGTTTATGTGATTGATAATACTAATGATTATTTAAACATCAATTTTTCTGATAATGATTTTATTAATTTTATTAATCTAATAAAAGATCGTAGTATTTACAATTTTGGTGTGGATCTTACAAAAGATGATAAAATAATTACATTATCTACTTGTAGCGATAGAGGTAATAAAAGATTAGTAGTTCATGGTAAATTACAATAAAAAAGAATGGTATTTGAAATGCACCCCATAGAGTAGACAGACAAAAAAAGAACATTTCAATACTATGATATAATACATCTCCGAAAGGAGGTGTTTTATTATGGCTAAAAAGGGACAAAAATTTATAAAATTTTCTGATGAAGAACGAACAGAGATAGTAAATAAGTATTTATCTGGAAAATACGGATATCATACTTTGGCAAATGAATATGGAATTAGTTGGAAAACAGTTGAATCAATGGTTAGAAAATATCGTAAAACAGGTACTACTATTGCTCAGCAAAAAGGTCGTCCAAAAGAAAAAGATTTAACAAAAGAAGATTGGAAACAAAGATACGAAATACTAAAAAAATACCAGGCCTTCCTCAAGGCACAACGAGAGAGAAAGTAACTTTTATTAATCTATATAGAGATAATTATAAGTTATACAATATGTGTGCCGTACTTAATATAAGTCCTAAAACTTATTATAAGTATAGAAACAAGGAAGATCTTGATTATTATGATTATTTAGTAATTAAAGAAATATTTGATGATTCTAAAGGCACATATGGTTACCGTAGAATTGTGGAAGGCCTAAAAATCAAATATGGGGTTATAATGAATGGAAAGAAGGTTTTAAGAATAATGAAAAAATATAATTTAATGCCAGAATATATAAGAAAGGCAAAAAGAAAAAACAAAAATGAACGAATCGAAGATAATGTTAAACCAAATTTATTAAATAGAAGTTTTAACACTGATGCGCCAAACAAAGTTTGGGACACAGATGTAACATATCTTATATTTAAAGGTTCAAGAGCTTATTTATCTACAATAATTGATTTATACGATAGAAAGGTTGTTGCGTATAAAATTTCTAAAAAAAATGATTTAAATATTGTTATAGATACTTTGAATGAAGCAATATCAAAAAGAAAAGATGTATCTGGACTTATCATTCATAGTGATCAAGGATTCCAATATACATCTTATCAGTACAAAGCAATTTGTGAATCAAATGGAATTACTATATCTATGGTCAGAAAAGGTAATCCTATAGATGATTCGCCAATAGAGAGTTGGCACTCTCTCCTTAAAAAGGAAACTTTGTATAACAATAATATCACATCTTTAGAAGAATATCAAAAACTTGTTGAAGAATGGATAGAATTTTATAACACAATTAGAATTAAAGGAAAGAAAATGAAGAAGAAAGGATATAAGAAAAATGATGAATAAAGATGAATTAATATATAAATTAGAAACAATAATAAAATATCTAAAAAATAATAATGGATACAATTATAAATTATATAATAAATTATGTCCTGATATTGCGGAACCAGATTCAAATATTGTTGAATATGCAGAAGATATTTTGAATTTAGTTAAATTATTAATAGATAACAAATAAAGATAAACTTTATTTGTTTAATTATTATAATTAGATAATAAAAAATCAAGGGTCTAGATGAACTCACAAAAGTTCGCCCTTGATTTTTTTGTTTGATTCTTTTTTTATGATGTCTACTAATTAGGGTTCACATCATTTATTCAGTTTCTTTTATAGTTTCTTCATTTTTATCAGATGGAACTCCAGGTATTGTTTCTTCAATTGATTCTTTATCATTTGATGTTTGTTCATTATCTGGTGTTGTATTGTTTGTATTTTCATTTGTTGATTCGTTATTGGTATTATTACTTGTTTCCTCATTAGTATTATTAGTTTGTTCTTTATTATCAGTGTTTTCATTATTTGATTCGGAGTTAGAATTTGTGTTTTGGTTATTGGTTGAATTATTATTGCTTGGTTTTTTATTATTATTTGGTTTATCATTTTCATTTGGTAATCCAGGAATAATGTTGGTTATATTTTCTTCATCATCATCTTTTTTATTTTCTTGCTTAAATTCAGCAACACTTAACGTTATACCTTTACTTTTGTTAATAAATTGAATGTCCATTCCACTTGGTAGACTTTGTGTCATTACTTGATTATCTAGATTTTCGGAGTTGGTTTCTATTTTTTCAATATTTAATGTGATTCCTCTAGTACTACAATAGTTTTGGGCATTACTTATATCTTTTCCAACAAATGATGGAAGTAATGCTATTCCGCTTTCGTTGTAATAACCTTTACCAATTATTTTTTTCTCATATGGATTATTAATATTAAAATTGTATTTTTTAATAATAGTTTGTTCTTGTTCTTCTAGATTAATTTTCATTGCGGTGCTGATGTCTTCTATACTTCCTTTATATGGAACAAAATTATATAGCGAGAGTTTTGATCCGGCATTATTAATGCTGTCATAATCTACTATTGTTTGATCGTATCCACTTAAATAAAGTCTTTCAAATCCAATTAATGTTGATAGATCTGTTGTTTCACTTGTGTTTTTAATTAATATATCTTTAGCTATATTATAAAATGATAGTATTGTTTCTGTGCTCATATTTGTTTCCATACTAATACTTATACTGTTTAGCATTGTATAAAATGAATCTACTGAATTTATTGTTTTAATTTTGTTTAGCATTGCTTGTATAACTAATTGTTGATTTTGACCTCTTACAAAATCATTGCTGTTATAATTTGTCCATTCACTACTACAGTATTGTTTCCATGGATGTCTATTTCTTGCTAGTGCTAGGGCTTGTTCCCCATTAAGTGTTTGGAAACCTTTTCTTACGTATATCATATTGTTTCCTAATTCTCTATTGCTATTACTTTCACAAAAATTATAAGGAACATCTACATCTATTCCTCCAAGAGCGTCTACTATATTAACAACACCTTTGAAGTTTATTTTTATATAGTAATCGATTTTTATATCAAACATATTTTCAATTGTTTTCATCATACATGTTTCTCCATACCATGCGGCATGGGTTATTTTATTTTTTCTTTGTCCAGCAAAACAAGATATTGAGGTGTAGGTATCTCTTGGAATACTTAGTATGGTTGCATTTAATGTTTTGGGGTTAAATGTAATTAATATTAATGAGTCTCCGTTAAAAGAGCTCCCTTTTATTTCTTCTTTCTCTGAGTCCACTCCCATTAATAATATGGTAAATGGTTCATCTAAGTTTTTTGTTCCTAGTGTGCTTGTAACTTTTACATTTTTGTCTTTCGTATATATTATTTTTGTTTTCTCATTTAAATCTTCTAAACCATTAATTGATGTAAATAGGATGGAGTAGTTAGATGGTAAAAATATTAAGTTTATTTCTTCATTTAATAAATCATTTATAAGATCTAAATAGTTATTGTATTCTATTATTTCATTTGATAAATTATTTTCATTTATAATTTCATGTGGTATTTGATATCCATCAACACTTTCAGGATCATTTAAAATACCTATTTTTTCTCCTTTAATATCATCTATTGAATTAAAGGGACTGGTATTTAAAGTAATAATACTAGATGAGTATGTTTGGGAACTTGTACTTATATTAGCTATTGCTGAATAAATTTTATTTACATTGTATCCTATTATTATTATAGCTGTAGAAAATATAATAGAAATAATAGTTGTTATTATTATTTTTATTTTTTTCTTTTTGAATATGTTTTTTATTATTGTTTTTATGCATAGTATTGATAATGCTATAAATAGTATTATAATTCCTATTCTTAATGGTGTTTCAATGTTTTTAAGTAATATTAGTGCATAACTAAAATATCCAATACTTGATGATAGTATTATCATGTTAAATATTAAAAAGATTAGGCTTAATTTATCTTTAGTTAATTTCTTCATTGAATCCTCCTTTTAAAATTATTGTTAGCATTAGTGCAACAAATATACTTATAGCAGGTGCTACTAATACGTGCCCTGAAAACAATGCTAATAAACTAATTAGTATTATAATTAATTTATATTCAATATTTAAGAATGTTGTTTTTTTTGTTATTTTTATTAATTTTATTATTATTGGAATAAATATATATAAATATAATAATGTTCCAATAATTCCGTTTCGGTAAAAGATTTCGAAATAATCTATTTCTATTGTTTTTCTGCTTTCATTATTATTTTTATAGTTTTCAATATATCCAATGCCAAATAATTTTTCTGGATATGTTGCTTTTAAATAGCTTTGATTAGTGTTATTTAAAAATGTTAGTCTTTGACTAAATATAAAATGATCTATTAATTCGTATTTAGTAAATACTTCAAAATAGCTATTAATGCCTAAATAGTTTTTGTGTATTTCTATGTTTTTATAAAATGCTGTTTTAGGTATTATTATAATTGTGAGGGTTATTCCAGTTAAAACTAATATTGTGCTTATTATTATGTTTGTATATTTTTTATATTTTATCCAAGTTATTAGATAATATAAAAATGTTCCTGCGATACATATTGCTAGACTTAATATTGGTACTTTTGTTCCCATACTCGAAAAAACATATAGTGTTCCTGTAATTAAAAATATTTTTGTAAATAACTTATCCTTTAATTTTAATATATATATAAATATAATAGGTAGTAATATGCTTAAGATATTTCCAACACCGTTTGCAGATAGGAACCATCCTACATTTCCTAATTTTGAGTGACTATAGCTTAAGAAACTAGTATTTGTTATATTTGGAATTATAATTAGTAAAAGATAAATTATATATGTAATTATAATGGTTTTTAATTTGAATTTTATTTTGTATTGTTCAAAGATGTCTATTATCGATATAATAATCAATGGTAAGTAGAATGTATTTATA
>JAZSKU010000037.1:0-6020 GCA_045535005.1 Bacilli bacterium | reverse complement strand
TTTCATATATATATTCATCATTAAATTTAGCTATGGAAAATAAATAATCTTTATGTAGATTTTTATTTTCTTTTATTATATAATGAATATATATAATAGGTGGAAAAATGATGAAAAAAGATGGATTTATGTCAATGACATTAATATATACCTTCTTAATATTATTTTTATTTATAATGCTTGCTATATTAAATGCATATAATCATGAAAATAGATATTTAGAAGCTATAGAGACTAGTGTTAAGGAAAAATTAAAACAAACTTCAGAAAAAGATGATTCACTATTAAATAAAATTATTAGTGATAATAATCCTCAAAATGATGGACCATTAAATTTTGGTGTTGCAGGTACTACTGCAGGACTTTATTTTACTTCTGCAGAAGATTCTGGAGATGAAAACAACGATAAATCAGGTAGAAGATTATATTATTATAGAGGGGCTGTAACAAATAATTATGTACAGTTTGCAGGTTATTGTTGGAGAATAATAAGAACAACAGAAAACGGTGGTATTAAGCTTTTATATCACAACATAGCAAATGGAAATAAATGTAATAATGAGCCAAATGCTCCAATTAAAAATGTAGTATTTAATAATGAAGTAAAGAGTAATAATACAGATGTAGGATATATGTTTGGAACACCAACAAGTGTATCACATTACGGATACAACTTTTATGATTCAACGCATGCTAATAATACAGCAACATTAGCAAAACGAACATTAGAATCTTGGTATGAAAACAATATAGCAAATAAGCCACTAACTACAACAAGTAAAATAATAAATACAATATATTGTAATGATAGAAGTTTAGGTGCAGAAGGTACAGTTGCAAGTATTTCTTATGGTGAATATGGATTCTCTACATTCCCAACATTATATGGATCAACAAGAAGAAATGCGACAAATGGTGCATATGGTACAACATTTACATCTACACAAGCTATGCCTACATTTAAATGTATGCAAATAAATGATCAATTCACACTTTCTGAATCATTAGGTGGTGCTGCTCACTATGGTAATAATGATTTAAGTTATCCAGTAGGATTCTTAACGCTTGACGAAATTGTTTATGCAGGTGGAGGATACAATCTTACCAACACATCTTATTATTTACAAAAATATACAGGATGGACAATGACTCCAATGAGATTTGCAGCTGGTAATGCACATATGTTTACATTAGGTGCAAGTGGTAAAGTAGAAACAAAAGCAATAAATACAACTACATCAGATAATATCGTTCCAGTAATCGCAATAAGCTCAGATATTTTAGTTATAAATGGATCAGGAACAAGTACAGACCCATATATATTGGAGGAAAATGTAGATGAATAAAAAAGGATTTATGTTTATAGAAACAATAGTTGTTTTAGTAGTAGTCGCACTTTCTTTAACAACACTTTTAACTAGCTACTCACTTATACAAAGAAAAGCAGAAGCAAGAAAGCATTACGACTTACCATCTGATTTATATTTAGTATATAGTATAAGTAGACTTGGAAGTACTAAGTCACTTAACTATCAAAAAACAAACTCATTTATAACTACAAGAGACACATGCGCTAGTAGTTATATGGGAAATTTACTAAGTGATTGTGCTCAAGTATTTAAAGATACAGATTTAATATATTATGGAGTAATTAAAAATGTAGAAGCAGAAACTACAGGTGAAGATCCAACAAGAGTATTTGATAACGGAACATTAGAATATTTAAAAACACTAAAAAAATGTAAAACAAAAAAATCATGCAAAGATGATAATAACGATGCAATAAATTATGTATTTGGAGTTTTTTATAGAACAGGTAATTATTATTACGCAGCAACAGAAATTTAAAAGGAGTTAATTATGACAAAGAAAGGATTTAGTTTAATAGAATTATTAGTAAGTATTACTTTAATGAGTGCAGTATTAGTCTCACTATTAAGTTCATTAATTAAATTAAGAGAAACATATGCAACAGTTAACTCAGTTGCTGATGTAAATATATATACTTCTGCAATAGCAAGAATAATAAATGATGACATAATTGAAAACGATGGAATCAAAACTGCTGATTGTTTAAACGATGAATTAGAAACCTGTAATTTAGTATTAGGTTCAGGAGAAACAAGAAGAATAGAGCTTTATTCAGTTGCTGGTGCCAACAAAATAAATACAAACCAAAATGGTGAAAATATTGGTACAATAAGAACAGATAAAGCAACACTTAAATATACAAATACAACAGTAAATGGTGCTCATAAACTAATATATTTAAAAACACTAGATTACATAACAAAAGTATCTAAAGAAAAAGATGAACACAATAATCCTATAACATCAAATGAAGGTTATAAATTTATAGGTGTTTTAGCAGAAAATTATAAATATGATAATAAACATAACTCAAACCAAGACGATATAGTTACAAGATTAACAATAGAGTTATCTGATACAGAATATAATATAATAGTCTTTTCAGCAGGTACATACGAAAAATAAAGAACTTATAACAGAAAATATTAATTTATAAATTAATATTTTTTTTATGTCTAAATTATATATAGACTTAATCTGAAATATAATAGATAAACCACTAAAATTTAAAAAGAAACTAGTTAAAAATAATTTAAGAGAATAACTAATTTCAAGATTATATATAAAACTAATACCACTAGACATTTCTAAGATACCATTAATAATACCAATAAATAATAAATTAATATCAAAGTAATGAATAAATATATTAATGAAAATATTAAATATACATAAGTATCCGTATATAATAAGTAAAACACTTATAGCTTTAAATATACTATTTTTAATAATAGAAAATAATTCTTCATTATTTTTAGTTATAGATTCATCAATAATTAAAGTATCTTTATTTCTAATAGAAAACCCAATCATAAAATTACATAAATAATTATAAAACATTAAGAGTATCCCAATCCAAACACTATTATATAAGTTGGTTCCGACAAAACCAACTACATATGAGATAGATGGAAAAGAAGTAAACATAATTAGCTTATTCGCATCTATCTTGCTTATTAGTTTCTTATCTAGCATGTCTTTAATATATACTGCGTTATTCGGATGACTACTTAACATACTAAGTATTATTATTTGAGAAGAATTTTTACTTACTTTAAATAATTTAGAAAATAGTTTTCCAAAAACACTACTTAAAAATATATGATAATCAAAATATATTAAAATATTAGATAAAATAATAAAAGGAAATACTAAAGAAAATATATTTTTAAAGAAGAAATTAGCTACATAAATAACACTACTATATACTATATTTAAATTAAATACAAATATAAGTAAACCAAATGATAATAATAAGTATTTAATATATTTCATATGCTATAATATTAATGTTAGGTGAAAAATATGAAGAAAACTATAAATAAAATATTAAAAAGTATTAAAAATGAAATAATGAATAATTTAAAATTCTATATAACTTTTATAGTAGTAGTTCCATGGCTATTTATACCATTTGATTATTATATCTATATGCCAGGTGGATTAATAGAGTTAACTGATAGAATAGAAGTAGAAACAGATAATAAAGTAGAAGGTTCATTTAATCTAACTTATGTTTCATCATTAAGAGGCACAATACCATATATGCTTATGTCATTTGTAATACCAAATTGGGACTTAGAAAGCATAGATAATTCAAGAATAGATGAAGAGTCTCCAGATGATATAGTAAATAGAAATAAAATATTTTTAAAACAAACAAGTTATGACGCTATAATAGCTGCATTTAAAGAAGCAAATATGGACTATGAAATAACTGGTGTAGATGTAAGCGTTATACACATAGATAAAGATGCTAAAACAAATGTTAAAGTTGGCGATATAATAAAGAAAATAGATGGAGTAACAGTAGATTCTTCTGAAACTATGACTGCTGTTAAGGATAAACATAAAGATGGAGATAAAGTTGAAATAATTGTATTAAGAGATGATAAAGAAGTTAAGTGTCATGGAACATATAAAGTAAAAGATGCTTCCTTAGCAATTGGTATATATCTAACAGATGTAAAACATGTTAAAACAAATCCTAAAGTAGAATATATATTCAAAGATAGTGAAAGTGGTTCATCAAGAGGACTTCTTTGTGCACTTGAAATATATAATAAAATAACAGAAGAAGATTTAACTAAAGGAGATATTATTTCAGGTACAGGATCAATTGATTCAGATGGAGTAGTAGGTTCAATAGATGGAGTTAAATATAAACTTATCGGAGCTCATAAAAAAGGTGCTAAAGTATTCATCGTTCCAACAGAAAATTATGAAGAAGCAATAAAAATAAAAGAAGAAAATAATTACGATATAGAAATTATAGAAGCAGATACATTACATAATGTAATAGAGAAATTAAAAGAAAGATAATTCTTTCTTTTTTAAGTGTTTTAAACTTTCTTAACTAATAATATATATATGAAAGATATAATGATAAAAGAATTAGTAAAAGAAGAGCGACCAAGAGAAAGACTATTAAAGTATGGAGTAGAGTCACTATCAAATGAAGAACTAATATCAATAATATTAAAAACAGGTACTAAAGATATATCAGTTAAAACACTAAGTACAAAAGTATTAAATGAATATAAAGGTATTACTAATTTAAGAAATTTAAGATTTTCATCACTTTTAAAAATAAAAGGAATAGGTGAAGTTAAAGCAATAGAACTAATTGCATCAATAGAACTAGGTAAAAGAGTGTATTATAGTATCTCAAAAGAAGAAATAAGTCTTTCTAATACATCTAATGTATATAACTATTTTAAAGATATTTTTATTGGTGAACTTCAAGAAAACTTTTATGCTATATACATAAATACTAAAAATAAATTAATAAGTTATAAATTATTATTTAAAGGAACAATAAATAAATCATGTGTACATCCAAGAGAAATATTTAAAAATGCTTTTTTAGAAAGTGCATATGCAATAATAGTGATACATAATCATCCAAGTGGTGATATAACACCAAGTACTGAAGATATAGAGTTAACTACCTCATTAATGCAAATAGGTAACTTAATGGGAATTCCTGTAATAGATCATATAATTATGTCAGATAAAGGATATTATAGTTTTTATGAAAATATGAATAAAAGAAATTAATGAGAATAAAATATAATATGACATATGAAGAATATAAAAGTAATAATGAAGAAAAACCAAAGAATAAAATATTATATTTCTTATTAAATAAATTACTTACAATTATAATATTTACAATGATAGTATTAATTATAAGTAATAAATCAATTACATTTAGAAACTTTCTAAAAAATGAAGTATTAGATTCATCATTAGATTTTAGTATGTTTAATAAAATGGTTGATAAAGTAACAGATATATTTAAAAGTGAAATAACTCTTCCGGTATCATCAAATATAACTTCTACAGAACCATATTTAGATGGAATAAAATACTTTATTGGAGAAAATGAAAATGTATATGCTAAAGATAGCGGTATAGTCACAAAAATAGAAAATAAAGAAGGGTATAATAATACAATAGTAATACAACAAAGTAATGGAAAATATGCGTGGTATGGAAATATTAAAGAAAAAGTAAAACTATATGATTATGTAGAAAGTGGAAGTGTTTTGGGTATCTCATCAGATGAATATTATTATGTACTTTTAAATGAATGAAATTAATAATAGATAACTCTACATATATATTTTTATTATTATCATTTTTATCAGGTTATTTTGAATACATTTATTTACTCTTAATAACTATTTTTGTTCATGAACTAGGTCACTTAGTATTTGGATTACTAATTAATATAAAAAGTACTTCTATAACAATATATCCATTCGGAGGATTAACTACTTATAGTGAAGAATTAAATATAACTACAAATAAAGAATTAATAGTTTTATTAGGTGGTATTATATTCCAATTATTATTTATATTTTTAATAACTTTAATGAATCAAAATAACTTAATAGAAGCATCTACTTATAACAAACTAATAA
>JAZSKU010000058.1:0-7879 GCA_045535005.1 Bacilli bacterium | reverse complement strand
GTATATAAATCATATAAATTTTTATATGTAAATGTAACTCTATTAGTACCAGGTTTCTTTTCTTTAATTAAGTAACCACTATCAACTAATTTATTTAATACTTTATTAACAGAGTTAATATGAAGTTTACCTTCAGTAACAATATCATTAGTAGTAAATACAACATTCTTTAAAATTAATGGATATACTTTTAATATAGTAGTACCGCCTATTTCATCAACAATATCTTTATAATCTCTTTCATATAACTTATTAACTAATTTAATTTTCTTAATATTATTATTACATTGATCAATTATACATTGAAGCATAAATTTAAGTACTTTACCATAATCTTCATCTTCTTCACTACTTAATAGCGTAAAATATGTATTTTTTAAATTATCAATACTTTCTGATAAGAATAATAATGGAGGTTCTTTTTTATAAAAAGAAATATGCACTGGAATCATTAATCTACCAAGTCTACCATTACCTGATACATATGGATGTATCTTC
The DNA here is from genome assembly GCA_045535005.1 of Bacilli bacterium. Lineage (GTDB taxonomy): Bacteria > Bacillota_I > Bacilli_A > RF39 > UBA660 > CAG-1000. The sequence goes on along the minus strand of JAZSKU010000058.1, from coordinate 7,381 downwards.
TCAAATTGATAATGAGCAAATGTAGTAGTAATAAAAGGATCATCAACACTCTCATTTAAGTACTCACATAAATTTTTCATTAATGGATTTAAATCAGTATAAACAGGTGGTATAAATGATACAGCAGAACCAGCTAAACCAGGTTTTAATATATAAGTTTGAGTTTTTCTTAAACTACCACTCTTCTTAGTAGAATTATCTTTAGTACAATTAGTAAATATACCTTTATTAATCTTATTATATAATTCTAATGAAAAACCATTTTTATCTGATTGCGTAATACCAAATAATATCATCTTTTTAATATTATTAAATTCAGTAACTAAATTACATTTAGTCATATAAGGCATAAAGAACATATCTTTCTTATCAATCTTTTTATTATCAATCTTAAAAGAATAATAAATATCATTAATTAATAAATATTCCAAAAAGCATTTGTAATCAAATGCCATATTTTTAAGATAACCTTTATATTCACCATATATTTCCTTAGCATCTAATAATAGTTTGAATATTTCATTTGACATATTGTAGTCAAACGGAAGTTTTTTAGCTTTATATGATTCCATAATACATCCTCCCTACATATTAATTTTAACATAAAATAAATAAAAAATATACATATTATTTTAAAAATATGTATATTTATTTAATTGGGTTAGGAAAACTATACAATCCGGTACCTTCTCCTTCTTTCCACAATATTTTATCATTCTTAATTTCAAATATATAATCAATTTTATAAATTGTTTCATCATCATTTCCATAAGAGAAAGATAAATTAGTAGTTCCTTCTTTATTTATTGATAAATCCCATGCCCCAGTTACAACTTCTTTTATATTTAAATTATCATTAGAACTTTCATAACTCCATTTATAATCAGAATTATGTTTATCAACATTCCAAAAGTGTGTATTGTCATTTATATCATATGAAATGATTAAATTATTTTCATAAACAGCTAAATACTCTGAATAAGGATCAAAGAACAAAATAAATAATGCTGCAACAATAGTTATTCCAAAAATAATAAAATATCTCATAAAACCTCCATATAACCAAAAAACAGCCAGTTCTGATAAAACCATGGCTGTTTCGAGTTTCCGAAAATAATCATAGATCATTCATTTAGGATATTTTAATATATTTAGAAAGTTTAAATAATAAAATTTAAATATAAATAATTAAAATAATAAAATTAAATGAATATTGCTAAATATTATCAGTATTTAGTATGATTTCTAATCATTTTGAGTTTTTCTTTCTCAACGTTATAACATTTGTCCTTAGTAGATTAGTTGTTCTACTCTTAATATAATTAAGATAATACTATTAAAATATAAGATAAAAATTATAAATAAGATAGATACATAATTAATAATAAATTAATATTATTAAGAACATATAATTGAAATATAATTAATTTATCAAATACAATAGTGAGATATAGAACTTTTTCACTATATAGTTTAAATACATATAAATTAATTAAATGACTATAATAATTAAATTATAATCGATAATTTTTAAATATGCATCCAACTATTGTATTGGACAAGTATATTGTATCAACTATAAAATATAATGTCAACACTTTTTTTAAAATTTTTTTATTTTTTTAAAAAAAAATTAAAAAAGCTACTATTTGTAGCTTTCATTTTTAACTTCCATATAGCTTTTTGGATGTTTACAAACTGGGCAAAGTTCAACTGCTTTTGTTCCTTCATAAACATGTCCACAATTTCTACATACCCAAATTTTAGATTCACTCTTTTCAAATACTGTTTGATCTTCAATATTTTTAAGAAGAGTTAAATATCTTTCTTCATGTTCCTTTTCAATTTTTCCTACTGCTTCAAATAAATATGCTAATTCATTTAAACCTTCTTCTTTAGCTGTTTTAGCAAATTCATCATACATAGTAGTCCATTCATAGTTTTCACCTTCAGCAGCGTCTTTAAGATTTTCTACTGTTGTAGGCACTTCACCACCATGGATATATTTAAACCATAATTTAGCATGCTCTTTTTCATTATTTGCAGTTTCCTCAAATATAGCAGCTAATTGTTCATAACCATCTTTCTTAGCTTTTGAAGCATAATAAGTATACTTATTTCTTGCTTGACTTTCTCCAGCAAAAGCTGTTTTTAAATTTTCTAATGTTTTTGTTCCTTCTAAATTCATAATTCCTCCTAATCAATATTTATTATATCAAAGTTATTTACCAAGTAAAGAACTTTTTTCACTATATGATGTATGTAATAATTTGTAACTCTTTTCACTTAAAGGTTTACTTAAATATTCTTTATATAAAGTTTTTAATTCTTTATTATCGTGAGCACATCTTACAGCTTTATTAGTGTCTGAATTATATAATCCTTCAGATCTTTTTTTCTTAAGTTCCTCTAATTGTGGTATAGCACATAAAGGTTGTCCACCTCCACCTACGCATCCACCTTTACAATTCATTACTTCAATAAAATGATATTTTTTCCATTTATTATCTTTTAATAATTCTTCTAAATTTTCAAGTTGTTGTACAACAGCTACTCTTAATTTATACTTATCAATTGTAACAGTAGCCTCTTTTATACCATCAAAGCCACGAATCTCATCAAATACAAGTTCATCTGCTTTAAGATTCTTTTTAGTCATTATTCTATTTAATGTTCTAATAGCACTTTCAGTAACACCTCCAGAATTTCCAAAGATATTACCACCACCACTACTTTCTCCTAAAACTTTATCATATTCTTTATCACTTAATGAACCTAACTTAATTTCTTCTTCTTTTAATAATAAAGCTAATTCACTAGCTGTAAGAACATAATCTATATTAGGCGTATATTCTCTTGCTTCCATTTTCTTAGATGTACATGGTGTTATAGCAACAGTAACAAGTTTTGATTCATCAAATCCTTTTAATTCAGCAAAATATGATTTAATTATTGCACATTGCATACCAATAGGACTCTTACATGTAGAAATATGTGGTATTAATTCTGGGTGATATACTTCAGCATATTTAACCCATGCTGGACAGCAACTAGTAAATTGAGGTAATGGTCCTTTATTAGTTAATCTAGCAGCGAACTCAGCTACCTCTTCTAATATTGTTAAATCTGCCCCAAAACAAGTATCAAATACATAATCAAATCCTAATTTCTTTAATGCAGCAACAATCTTTAATTCAACATTAGTACCTGGTTCTATACCAAATACTTCACCCATAGATACTTTTACAGCAGGTGATATTAATGCACAAACAATCTTTTCATTAGCATTAACAACATCCATAACATCTCTATAAGCATATTTAGGAACCAATGCCCCAGTTGGACAATTTAAAATACATTGACCACATCCTAAACAAATAGGTTCCTTACATACATTTAAATCATATTTAAGACCAACAATATTTTCACATGTCTTCTTACATTGACCACAATTTATACACTTTTCATTAATTCTATAAATAGATGGATTATATTGACTTATTCTAACCTTTTTATCTTCTAAAACATCATTTATAATCTTTTCTTCTTTTACAGATATTGCTTCATCAACAACACTATCAATAATAGAACTTATATCATCAAATAAATCATCTATTAATTCAATATTATCTTTTTTAGCACCACACATTGGACAAACATAATTATCATCAAGTGTTTCTTCTTCAATAATATACCCACATGGTATACATTTAAATTTTGCCATAAAACAACTCCTTATAATCTATACTAATTATATCATTTTTTAATATTTTTTCTACTAATTTCAAAAAATAAAGTAGATCCCTGATTAACCTTAGATATAACACCATATTTATATCCATGACTTTCCAATATATTCTTAACAATAGATAAACCTAATCCAGTACCAATCGCATTTCTTTTATGTTTCTTATGATTATGATAGTATTTATCCCAAATATATTTAATTTTATCTTTTTCAATACCTTTACCAGTATCTTTAATTTCAACTCTAACTTTTCTTCTATCTTGAATAACATTAATATATATTTTCTTATCATCACCAGTATAATTAACAGCATTACTTAATAAATTATATATAACTTGTTCAATTCTTTTTTTATCCGCACATACAATAATATCTTCTTTAACATCAAATATAAACTCATATCCTTCATTATATATTAATATATCAAATTTCTTTATTAAATTATTAATCATCTCAGTTATATTAAATTCCTCATATTTAAGTTCATAAATATTAGATTGTAACTTAGATAGATCAAGAATATCATTTACTAAAACAGTTAATCTATCAGTTTCATCAATTATTACATTAAGATTCTCATTTTTTTTATCTAAAGACATATTTTCAAAATCTCTTATCATTTCAGAATAAGCTTTAATCATAGTTAATGGGGTTTTTAAATCATGACCTACATTAGCCATTAAATCTCTTCTTAATTCGTCAGTTCTTGTTAATTCATCTTTAGTAACTTCTAAAACATCTGATAACTCTTTAATTTCAGCTATATTACTATTAGTAGAAAACGATACATCAAAGTTCCCCTTACCTAATTCAGATGCTGACTTACTGATTTCAATAATAGGTCTAGAAAGTGCATTTGATATATAATAACTTACTATAATAGATGTACAAAATATAAGAAGAGCTACATAACGATATTGAGTTTTTAAAAGTTCAATAGAAGAATCAAATGGTTCAACTGATGCATTTAATACAATATATACAGACTCATTATATTTAAAAGTTTTAACAAGTGTTCTATTTCTAAATTTTTCATTACTTAATATAACAGTATCTTCATTAGTATCAGTATCAACTATCTTTCTAATATAAAAATTATTATTCCCATCAAATATTAAACATCCTCTATTATATGAAGATGAAAATACTTTATCACCTTTCAAATCAAACACAGAGACACATACATCATATTTCATGGATAAATTTTCTAATTCCAAAGAAGTAATATCTTTATAAGAAACTATATCATTATAAAATTTCTCTACTTGATTGGTTTTATAATTTTCGTAAAACGTATTTAATAATAATATTTGTACAACAAAAAGAAACAACAATATAAATGTTGAAAATATAGCTAATGAAAACCATACTATATGTTTTATCTTTTTATTTTTTAACATCAAATTTATACCCCATACCCCTGACAGTAGATATTAAATCTCTATATTTACCTAAATTATTTCTTAACATTTTTATATGAGTATCTATAGTTCTATCATTACCAAAATAGTCATAATTCCAAACTTTATTAAGTAATTGTTCTCTTGATAATGCAATACCTTTATTATTAATAAAATATACTAATAAATCATATTCTTTAGGTGTTAAATAAACTTCTTTATCATCAATATATAAAGAATGACCTAAAAAATCTACTTTTAAACTTTCATAAATAAACTCTTCTCTTTGAGTATTATATCTTTTATATACAGCATTAATTCTTGCCATTAATTCTTTAGGACTAAAAGGTTTTGTCATATAGTCATCAATACCTAAATCAAAACCAGATAATTTATCATATTCTTCATTTCTAGCTGATAAAACTATTGTTGGTAAGTTCTTAATTGATTTAATCTTTTTATATGCAGTAAATCCATCCATTTTAGGCATCATAACATCAAGAACCATAATATCTGCTTCTTTACACTTATCTATAGCCTCAAAACCATTTTCTGCTTCTAAAATTTCATAATTATTTATTAAACAATATTCTTTAATAACATCTCTAATTAATTTCTCATCATCAACAATAAGTACTTTCATACTTCACACCTCGTATCTAATATAATATCACAATGTGAAAAATTAATGAAGAAATTAAAAATTATAACCCATAATATGAAGTACAATCAAATCCATTACAATTAATAACGTATTCATCAACTATCTTTTTATTATTAACAATAACAATATATGGATAAATAGAAGTGTTTTTAATAATACCTTCATAAATATTAGAATTTAACTTTTTCATATAATTTAAATTAATATCAGTAAATTTACTAACATCAACAAAATAATTATTAGAATCTAAACTAATCCATTTTTCATATATATCTAAAGCTAATATACAATCTATTGAATCACAAGATCTATCTATAAATATAATTTTAGAAAAATCTTTTGTCTTATAAAGTTCAATAAACTTATAAATATCCACTTCCATATAATCAATAACTTGACTCTTACTTTCCTTATATTCAGAAACACTCATATTATAATATGAATTAAATTCATAGTTTAATGAGTCTTCAATATTATCATAAAACACATTTATTGAATCATTAATATCTAAAGTTAGTTTATTTTTAGTAAGTTCTAATATATCAAATTCTATACCACAATCTAATTTAATAATTGCATCTTTTTTATTATAATTATAATTTTTACATAAATCATAAGTTGTAGTTTCACCTAATGATAATGATTTTTTATATGATATATCATCTTTAGATACTTCTAATATTTCATAATAACCAGTTCTAAAATCATATCTATACCATTTTTTATTTAATATATTTTCATCAATTTCTTCATACTTAAAAATATATAGTATGCTTAAAACTATACCCATAATTAAAATACCAACTAAAATTACAATATTTTTATTATTCATAGTAATTTTATAATAACAAAAAACAAGTAACTTTTCAATTACTTGTTAGTATTCGCATAATAATTAAACTCTGCAATTTCTTTTGAGATTGCTTCTAATTCATCAATCTCATCTTCATTTAATATTTCTTCAATTAAATATAATAACTCGTTAATAGATCCACATTCATCTACATTTATACCATTTCTTAATAATACTTCTTTCTGAATATCACTTATAAATATTCCTTTAGAAGTCATTTTATGCATATGACCTTGATCTAATAAGTCATCTATATTTATATTAGAACCATTAATATTCATATTTTTCACCTAATAAAAAATCACTATTAATCAGTGATTCCATATTTATCTTTAAATTTTTGTACATTTCCAGTTTTAACTGTTTTAAATTTACCTGTATAGAATGAGTGGCATTTATTACAAGATTCTAATTGAATTTCATCTTTAGTTGATTTAACTTCAAATTCATTTCCACAAGCACATTTAACTTTACAAACTTTTTGTACTGGATGTATTCCCTTTTTCATATCATATCCTCCTCGCCATAACTAATTAACAGTTATAGAAATAACTTCAAATGGTATTATACATACTTTTTCTAAGAAAATCAAGTCAAAATAATCAATTTATTTCATTATTAACACTATAAAATAACTTATAAACACTTAATTTATCATTAATTATATATTTATATCTATCACTTTTAATATTCAAAAGCATTTCACTATTATTACA
>JAZSKU010000115.1:0-2764 GCA_045535005.1 Bacilli bacterium | reverse complement strand
CTTTTATTAAACCTGGATAATCCTCTTTAATAACAATATTCTTCTTATAATATAATGTTTCATAATCAAAAGCATCTTGTTGTAACATAAATCTATCAGATACTTTAAATTCATTATATACATTAACTTCTATATCTTTTTCTTTAAATTTATTTCTAATGAATACAGGCATATAATAACAATCTATCTTCTTAATATGTCCATTATCTAAAAATAAATAGTAATCATCTATACTCATAGTAGATGGAAAATCTAATCTTAAATGACTTATCTCAAAAGCATTAATTAATAAAATAGCATACTTAAAAGTAATTAATCTTACTATAGTAATAACACTACATTTATAATTATCTTTAATTGATTTAATAATTAATTCATAGTTCTTTTTAAAGTATTTTAGCGTACAAAAAAGACTATCATTATAAAAACTGTTTTCATTTACATAACTTTCTTCTTCTTTATTAACAGTTCTATAATTGAATATAATATTACTTCCTTTAATTGTTAAAACAATATATTCTTTCAATTAAATCCCTCTCTACCTTAATAATATCATAACATATTTTAATAAAAAAAAATATGAAATTATTCAATTTCATATTTAGCTATTAATTTTTGGAATAACTTGTAATCAACCATTTTAAGTTCACTACTCATTGCTTCAACAGCAGCTCCATCTTTAATATATATAAACATAGGTACAGAGTTTATTTCATTTTTAATATTTGGAAAAGAATTTCTAAGTAATGTTAAATAACTAGAAGATCCTTTATATTCAGATACATTTAAATATAATATTTTTTCTCTTAAACCTTTTTTATTAATTTCTTTAATTAATCTTTCTTCCATATTATAGATATCTTCATTACCAGTATAACTTACAACTAATACAGCTTCACTTATTTCAGATACTGTATAATTTAAATCATCAATACTAATAGAATTAATCTTCTCTTCTACAAATACGCTATGACTAGTTTTATATGTTTGATAATTAATATAAAAAGCACGAGCATATAGTGTAAGAACAATAACTAAAATCGATACAACAATTACAATAAAATAATTTCTAAATGATAATTCCTTTTTAACTTCTTTTACATCCTCTTTTTTAGTTTGTAAATCTTTCTTTACATCAGTTTTCTTATTATTTTTCTTCTCTTTTGCCATATTGCATCTCCTATCTTACATATTAATTCTAACATATAATTATTTGTTTTTCAAATTATTTAAATAAATATTTATATTTCTATCAATAACTTTTTTTCCTCTCCAAAAAGACGCATTATTTTTGTATATTTTAGAGTATTCATCATCACTCATATTAAGTATTTCATCTGGTTCATGTAAACCATTAATTACATCAACATTTTTATTATATGGACACACACTTATACATCTATCACATCCATAAATACAGTTATCAAATCCACTAATAAATTCTTCATCTAAAGTTTTCTTTTGATTAATATAACTCATACATTTATTAGCGTTTAATATGCCTTTATCATTAATAGCTTTAAATGGACATACATTAACACAAAGACCACAATCTCCACATTTAGATTCAATTATCTTATCACTTTCAATAACCGCATCAGTAAGAAGTACCCCTATAAAAAAATATGAACCAAGTTTCTCATTTATTAATAAATTATTCTTACCATAAAACCCAAGCCCAGCATTATAAGCAAGCATTCTTTCATCTAATGCATTATTATCAACAAATATTTTAGATGAATAACCCTTATCTAATAAATAAGATTCAATATTTAATAATTTATCTCTTACTAATATATGATAATCAATTCCTTGAGAACAAGAACTAAAAGATACTTTAGATTTATCTGATAAATCAATTTTCTTATACGAAACACCTACTACTATACCAGTATTAAAAGATGAATATTTCTCATTCGATAAATCCTTATCAGTAATATCCCCTACTTGAAAAGAACATTTATATCCTAGAGTTTCTTGTAATTCATATTTATCATAAAAAACAACTAGATTTTTCAAATCACAAAAACCTATTATATCTATACCAACATTTTTACTAATATCTATTATTTCTTTCTTCATAACTAAATAATAACATAAATATATAGAAAAAACTAAATAATTATTATATAATTTAAACGAGGTTTTAAAAATGCATAAAATATTTAATAAAGAATTAAGTTACATAAAAGATAATAGAATTAAAGAAAGTTTAATAACAATGTTAAATGAAATACCCAGCTATTTCTATGAAGTACCAGCTAGTTCAACAGGTAAATATCACCCTGAATTTAGTTTAGGTAAAGGTGGTCTTGCTAGACATACTAAAGTAGCAGTTAGAATAGCATACGAATTATTTCAAAATCATTCTGTTAATAACTTTAATGATCATGAAAAAGATTTAATCATATTTGCTTTAATGCTACATGATAGTTTAAAAAGTGGTAAGGAAAAAAGTGATTATACTAAATTTGAGCACCCTATCTTAGCAAGTGAATTTATTAAAGAAAATAAAGATAAACTTTCTTTAACAGAAGACGAAATAAACCTAGTATGTTCATGTATCGAAACGCATATGGGAGAATGGACAAAGGATTATCAAGGAAACGAAATCTTAAATCCACCTGTAGACAAATATCAAAGATTCGTACATATGTGTGATTATATAGCAAGTAGAAAATTCTTAGATGTAAAATTTGAAAACGATGAAATTATATATTAAAAGATGAGTATAAAATACTCATCTTTTTTAATCATAAAATTC
>JAZSKU010000081.1:0-2457 GCA_045535005.1 Bacilli bacterium | reverse complement strand
TTCTTTTATTGTTTGTATATTAATCATTGTTTTATTATTAATATCTCTTATCATTATTTCTTTTATGTTATTTAAATCATAGTTTTTTAAATCGTGTATTATTTCATTAATTTTAGGACTTAATAGTTTACAATGGTTAATCTTACATATGTTATGTGTTTTATCGTTATACATGCCTAAAATACCATTTAAAACGTGTAATGTAACTTTATTTCTATAGTTATATATATTTTTAGTTTCTAAATAGTTAATTTTAGTATTAAATAAGTTTTCTAAATATTTATGTTTAAGTTCTCTTTCTTTTTCATATGTTGTATGTAAGAAACTACATCCTCCACATTTATCATTAAATGGACATATAATTTCTATTCTATCTTTACTTTTAGTTATTATGTTTTCTATTTTAGCAGTAGCATAATGTTTATTAATTTCAATTATTTTAATTTCTAATTCTTCATCTTTAAGAGCATTTTTTATGAATACTACCATATTATCTATTCTAGTAATACCATTTCCATTATTATCTTCATCTATTACTTTTATTTTATATATATCATTTTGCTTCATAAAAACTCCTTAAATTAAACTATATATATTTTATCATATTTATATTTTTTATTAAATAAAAAGATACTTAATTATAAGTATCTATTTTCTTAAATCATCAAATATACTTTTACCAAGTCCTAGTTCATTTTTGATACCAAAATTATCTAGAATTGTTGCGCCTATATCTGCAAATGATTCTCTATCTTCTAGGCGTTTACTTCCTTTTATTACAGGACTATATAGTAGTATTGGTATATATTCTCTTGTATGATCTGTTCCTTTGTATGTTGGGTCATTACCATGATCTGCTGTTATTATAAGTAAGTCTTCTTTTTTAAGATTTTTTAAGAATATTGGTAAATAATAGTTAAATTCTTCTAAAGCTTTTAAATATCCTTCTCTATCTCTTCTATGACCATATAATGAATCAAAATCATTTAAGTTTGCGAATAAGAAACCACTAAAATCTCCTTTAGCAAAATCTATTAATTTCATTATTCCATCCATATTATCTTTTGTTTTTATTTTTACTGATATTGATTTATGATTAAATATATCAGATATTTTACCTATAGCTATTGTTTGTACTCTATTTTTATCAAGTAAATCAAGTACATTTATAGGTGGATCTAATGCATAATCATGTCTTTTAGATGTTCTTGTGAAAGACCCTGGTTTTCCAATAAAAGGTCTTGCGATTATTCTTGCTATTTTATAATCTTCTCCTTTTGTTAGGTCTCGCACCTTTTCACATATATCATATAATTCTTCTATTGGTACTATATCTTCATGAGCAGCTATTTGAAGTACTGAGTCAGCTGAAGTATATATTATTATAGCTCCAGTAGACATATGCATTTCACCTAAGTCTTCTATTATTTGTGTGCCACTTGCTACTGTATTTCCTATTACTTCTCTTCCTGTTACTTGTTGTATTTTAGAAATAAGTTCTAATGGGAAACCATCTGGATATGTTTTATATGGTACTTTTGATATAGCTCCCATAAGTTCATAATGTCCATTTAATGTATCTTTTGCGTTATTCATAGGTTTTGCTTTCATGTAAAGACCATTTGTTATGTTTGCATCTTTTCCTACTAAAGCAGTAAGTCCCATTCTTTCTAATACATCTAAATTATATGAGTCTCCTATTGTATGTAATAGTGTATTACTACCTACATCATCAAATTTATCAGCATCAGGTGCTTCTCCTACTCCTACGCTATCTAATACTACTAAAAATACTCTTTTAAACATTACTTTCACCCTCTTTTGTACTTCTATTGAAATATTCATTATAATTATTCTTTATGAAGTTATTTGCTAAATGTGTATATATTTCTGTTGTAACTACATTTTCATGTCCAAGTAATTCTTGTACACTTCTTATATCAGCACCACATTCTATCATATGTGTAGCAAAACTATGTCTTAATATATGTGGTGTTATTTCTTTATTAATTCTTTTTTCTTTAGCTATTTTGTCTATTATTTTATATAGACCTTGTCTTGTCATTCTACTACCATGATTATTTAGGAATAATGCATCTGTAGGTTTTTGTTTTTTTATAAATAATTTTTCTCTGTATTTATTTATATATAGATCTAAATAGTTAACTGCTATTTTAGATAATGGTACTATTCTTTCTTTACTACCTTTTCCATATACATTTACTACCATATTTAATAAATCTATATTTTGTATATCTAAATTTATTAATTCTGTAGCTCTAAGTCCTGTAGCATATAAAAGTTCTAATATAGTTTTATTTCTATAATCAAATGGTTCTTTTAGTTTAATATCTAATAATTTATCTACTTCTTCTATTGTTAGATATTTAGGAAGTGATTTTTTCTTTTTTAGACTTTCTACATCTTCACTTACATTAATAAAACCTTTATATATAG
>JAZSKU010000035.1:0-7433 GCA_045535005.1 Bacilli bacterium | reverse complement strand
GGAAGAAGTCTTCTTCCGATTTGGTACTTTTAGCAATTCAAGTGGCATTTGTGACAAAAGACGACATTTTGCTTTATGCATCATTCACAATAAAAAAACAAAAAATTCGTTTATTTTTTTTAATGTTTTTTTCACTTTTACTTGAAAAGTTTTTAATAAGTATAAATGTAACTGTTAAAATTATTATTATTATTAATATATATTTATCATGTAATTTCATATTTAAGTATATAAAAAAAGCATTTAATAAATGCTTTTATATTATGTTTAAATCAAATACTGAATTAATTATTAAGAATATTGTTATTAAAAGTAATATTACTAAGAATGCAATTGCTATTTTAGATAATATATTACTCTTCTTTTCGTTTTTTTCTAATTCTTCAAATCCTTCGAAATCAGTTTTGTTAAATGTTAATGAATTTGTATAGAATGATTTATCTATTTTACTGATTGCTGGGATATCATTTTCATCATCTTCTGATTCTTCATTTTTTAGTTTTTCTTTTTCTAAATATAATTCTCTTGTAAGATCATTTATTGGTTCTTTTATAGCTTCAATGTCTTGAGTCATGTTTATTAGTTCTTCTTTTATAGTTTCTAGACTCTCTGTTATAGTTTCTTTATCTTCTAGTTGTCCCATTACTACAGTATCTTCTCCATCAGGCATTAAGTCATCAAGAAGGTCTCCTTTTTTAGGATTATTAGCCATATTTTTAATTAAGTCTACTATAGTTTTTTCTTCTGTATTTAATTCATCTATAGGACCTGTTATATCTTTATCTTCTTCTATAATTCTTGTTTCTTCTTTTATAATTAGAGTTTTTAATATATCGCATTCTGTATTATCAAATTTTCTATGTCTATTATTTTCATAATCTGTTTCTCTATTACCTCTTGCTTTTTCTAATACAGTATTTATATCATATTCTCTTGTTTCTTTTCTTTCTACTACTTTTATTTCTTCTTCTGGTAGTTCTAGAGATACTCTTTTATCTTCTTTATCATCATTCATTGAATAGATATATTTTTTAATTTTTTCTAAGTCTATTTCTTTTCCTGAAGCATCAGAAATAACACTAACATTTGTGTTAGTTTTTATTCTTGATAACTCATTCATATCAGTAGAAGTATAGATACTTTCATTTTTCTTTACTCTACTCATTGAGTTTTGTGAAATATCATCATATTTTTCCATTCTAGAACTCATATTTTTCACCATATTAATAATATCATATTTAAATATTAAATTCAATGTATTAGATTTTACACTTATATGGATTTTTTATATTTTTTTTGTTATATTGTTTATGGAGGATGTTATGGAAAAAGTAAAAGTTAATAGTGAAATGTGTATTGGTTGCGGTTTATGTGTTAGCCAATGCCCTAAATATTTTGAATTCAATGATGAAGGTATGAGTGTTGCGTTAGATACTCCAGTTAGCGAAGATGACAAAAAAGAAGTTTTAAATATTGTTGAAAGTTGTCCAGTTGGCGCTATAGTTATTGAAGAAGAAACTGTTAATGAATAAAAAAATCTCTAAAATTTAGAGATTTTTTATTTTACATAACTATATAATTGTTTAATTTCTTTTATACTTAGTTTTCTATATTCACCTACACTAAGACCTTCTAAATCAAAGAATGCATAATGTGTTCTTTTTAATTTTAATACTTTAAATCCTAGTGAAGCAAACATATTTTTAACTTGATGATTTCTTCCTTCTGTTATTGTTAATTCCACATAAGATTTATTATTCTTTTTATCCATCTTTTTTAATTTTGCTCTGGCTTTTTTAGTCATTACTCCATCTAATAATATACCATCTTCTAAAGCTTTTAAATGTTTAGATGTTATGATACCATTTACTTTAACATAATATGTTTTTTCTATATTACCTTTTGGGTGTGTTAATTTATTAGTTATCTCACCATCATTTGTTAATAATAATAGACCACTTGTGTCATAATCAAGTCTTCCTACTGGAAAGATTTTTTCTTTTGTATTAATTAAATCTATTACTGTAGTTCTACCTTTTTCATCTTTAACTGAGCATATAGTCTTTTCTGGTTTATATAATATATAGTATTCTTTTTCACTTCTTAATACTTGTTTACCATCAACTACTACTTCATCTTTATCAGATACTTTAAAACCAAGTTCAGTTACTACTATACCGTTTACACTTACTTTTTTTTGTAATATTAATTCTTCACTTTTACGTCTTGAAGCTACTCCACAAGAACTTAAATATTTTTGTAATCTTTCCATCTCTTTCACCGAGTTAAATTATACTTTACTTTTTAAAAAATGACAATATTTTATTTAATTTAGTAGGTTTTTCTTTTTTATATAAGTGTTCTGTATGAATATATTTGTTATCTAAATAAATATGTAATTTAGGTTTTTCTGTTAATACTATTTTGTATG
The DNA here is from genome assembly GCA_045535005.1 of Bacilli bacterium. Classification (GTDB taxonomy): domain Bacteria; phylum Bacillota_I; class Bacilli_A; order RF39; family UBA660; genus CAG-1000. The sequence continues at coordinate 5,002 of JAZSKU010000035.1, read as the reverse complement.
TTAAATTATCTTTTTCATGTTCTTTTAAAAGCATATAAAAATCATTTTTAATATAATAATAGTTGTTATTGTGTTCAAAGTTAAATGTATTTTTATCTAGTAAGTGATATTTTTTATATGAATCAAAATATTTCTCATATAGTTTTTTATGTAGATTAAATTTATCACTTTCTTTTATAGTAGATATAACTATATTTTTATTATCTTTTGATGCATATGAAACAAATACTTGTCCACTTTTAGTTGTGTACCCTATTTTACCTGATAATGCATATTCATAATCGTTTAATAATTTATTTTTGTTATGCCATATATAATCATTAACTTTATATTTTTTAGTTTGTGTTATATTTAAGAAATTCTTATTTTTAATAGCATAACTCATTAATAGAGATAGATCGTATGCACTACTTATATTTTGTGTTTCTTCATCTAATCCATGGGGATTATTAAATTCAGTATTTTTCATATTAAGTGAGTATGCTTTTAGATTCATAAGTTTAATAAATGTTTCATAGTTTGTAACATTAGATGCGATAGTCATAGCACTATCATTACCACTTCTTAACATTAGTCCATGTAATAAATCATTTAATGTGAACTTTTCTCCCTTTTTTATATATGTCATTGATCCATATGTATTATTTATTTCTTCTCCTACTTTATATATATCATTTAAAGATGCATTTTCAAGAGCAATAATTGTTGTCATTATTTTAGTTGTTGATGCGATTAACATTCTTTTATCTTTATTTTCTTCATAAAGGACTCTATTACTATCAGCATCCATTACTACTATTGAAGCATTTATTTTCATAATAAAAAGAAATACTATTATTAATATTTTTATCATATTATATAGTATTTCATTTTAAGTTATTTATACTTCATAATTATATAATCCATGTATTTTTTCTAATACTACTCTATCTGGTTCATTAAGTATCCATGTACCATCTTCTTTTGTTAAATTAAATGTTATTTCATAATCAACTTTTTCATTATATTTAAGCATCTCATTTAATTTATAAGTGTTATATAATTCTTGAGAGAATATATTATTATTTTGAAATTCTTCTATATTCTCTTTCATATAGTTTTCTGTATCTTTACTAACTCTATACAAATCATATACACTTATATTTACTTTTACTGTTGCTTTGTTTCCATCTATACTTTCATCTTTAATAGTATATTTTAAATTATTATATTGTCTTGTTAATACTTCTCTATAAATATCTTTATTAGAATCATTTAAGTTTTCTAAAGATACTTTAGTCTCTAAATCTTCTTTTACATCTTCTGTTAAATTAATATAATTATTTAAGAATAATTCTACCTTAGATGCTGGGGTATTAGATAAACTACATGCTGATAAAATTGTTATCATTAAAACTATTAGTATTTTTTTCATTTTTCCTCCTGTTAATAGTTTTAATTCTTTTTTCTTTTTTATTCACTTTTTTTAAAGATATAATTATCATTAATAAACCAATATAAATAAGTAAACATTCAGTATGAGTAAATATATATTTTATATAATCTATAAAGTTATAACCCATTTTAAATAAGTTTATATATATTATTATAAACATTAAACTATATGAAGAAATAAATATTCCGAGTGTAAACAATAATACTCTTTTTAGTATAGTCATACTCTATTATATTTCTTTTTATTAATTAATATTATATAATTAATTAGGTGATTTAAATGGAATTAATAAAATATATATTACTTGGTTTAATACAAGGTTTAACAGAAACAATACCTGTGTCTTCTTCAGGACATTTAATGATATTAAAGAGATTATTAGAAGTTAATGTTGATTTTGATACGATAGCTATACTTACTAATTTTGGATCTTTAGTAGCAATATTTATATTATTTTATAAAGATATTATTGTATTAATAAAAGGATTCTTTAAATATTTATTTAAGAAAGAAAAGAAATATAAGAGTGAGTTTAAATATTCTATGATGATTATTCTTGGATGTATACCTGCTGGATTAATGGGACTTATTGTTAGTAAATTAGATTTATTTGCTAAGATTGAAAATAATATTAAGATAGTTGGTTTATCATTAATAGTTACATCTATATTATTGTTTATAGTACGTAATTTTAAAGGTAAAAAAGATGATGATAAATTAAGCATTAAAGAAGCTTTAACTGTTGGATGTTTTCAAATAATGGGATTATTTCCAGGTATAAGTAGAAGTGGTTCAACTATAGTTGGTGGTATGGTTGGAGGATTAAAAAGAGATACTGCATTTAAGTATTCATTTATGTTATATATGCCTCTTAGTGTTGCTGCTATGGGTCTTGAAATATTTGACTTAAAAATTGATATGTCTTTATTATTTTATTATATAGCTGCTGTAGTTGTTGCTTGTGTTGCTACTCTACTTGTTACTAAGTGGTTTAGAAAAATTGTTAATAATGGTAAACTTATATACTTTAGTGCTTACTGCTTTATTGTTGGTTTACTAGTAATATTATTTTTATAGAATAAACTCCTTACATGTGTTATAATACATTCTCGTGTAAGGGGTTTTTATTATGAATAAAAAAGAGAAATGGTATAAACAATATATAGAAGGCATTGATTTAAATAATATCGAATGGAAAGTTATGACTTCAAGTGAACTATATTCTTTTTATAAAAAGAACTATATGGATTTAAGAGGTTGTTTTGTATCTGAAGAAAATAATGTTCCTTATGGTATGTTTTATTTATCTTTTACTCGTATGAATTATGATGATTTATATTTCGTTGGTTTATGTAGAAATAAGAAAGGTAAAAAGACAATTATATGTGCGATACATTATGTAGATAATTATATGTTATTTGAAAGTCAAAGAATGCCTATTACTTATATTGAAACTATTGAAGTTAATAAGTATTTTAGAGATATGGGATTACTTAGTAAAATGATTCATAACTTCTCTTTTGTTATTAATCCTAATCAACATATATTATGTACTGATGAAAGTGAAAATGGAAAAATACATGGTGTATATAATAAATTATGTTCTATATTAAAACAAAATGGTTTTGATAAAAGTATTGAATTTGATAGTAGTTTATATACTTATAGTGATGAATATGAAAGATTAATTTGTGGTAACTCAGAATTAAAAAGAACACTTAAATAGTGTTCTTTTATTATTCGATTAAATCTTGATTATTTTCTATTTTTACATTACTTATTGAATCAAATCTCTTAGTTATTTTTTCTGTTGTTTTATGAATGTTTTCGATGTCATTATTAACCGTTTGTATTGTTCTTGATAATTTATCCCATCTTTCTCTATAACGTCCAAATTCGACTCCTAAACGATTTAATTCTTCATGTATTATAGATGTATATTTATCTCTTTCAAGTCCCATTAATACTGATTGAATAATTGTTAATAAACTCATTAATGTTGTTGGACTTGTAATCCATACTTTTTTATTAGCTGCATATTTAATTATAGATGTATGATATGCATTTATTTCTGCGAAGATAGCTTCTGCTGGCAAAAACATAATAGCTTGATCTGTAGTTTCACCATTAATTATATATTTACTTGATATAGCATCTATATGTTTTTTAACATCACTTTCAAATAATTTACTTCTTTCTTCTCTTTCTCTTTCGCTAAGACCTTTTTCTACTAAACGTCTATAGTTTTCAAGTGGGAATTTTGAGTCTACACATATTGTCCCTAAAGGTTCTGGTCCATATATAACAGCATCTGCTATATATCCGTTAGACATAGTAACTTGTGTATTATAGATTCTATCATTCTTTTCACCAAATATAGATGATAATATATGATATAAATTAACTTCTCCAAAAATACCTCTACTCTTTTTATCAGTTAATATACTTTCTAATGAAACTATTTCTGTACTTAAACCATCTATTTTCTTTTGCGCTTCATCTATTTTAGCAAGGCGCTCTAATACACTATTAAATGTTTTATTAGTCTTTTCAAAATTCATTTCTAAGTTTTCATTAACTTTTTGATTTATCATATTTAATTTATGTTCTATGCGATCATTTAAATCATTAAAGTTTTTATTCATATATACTGATAAATCATGTTTAAATGAACCCATTTCTTTTATAAGACTTATTTCTGTTCTACTTAATTTTTCATTTAATTCTGTATTATTTTTCTTTAATAAAAGTATAATTAATAATATTGTTATAACAATTAAAAAAGATATAATTATATATTCCATAGTGTTACCTCTTTTCTATTATAATTATATCATATTGTTTTGTTAGACAAACATTTTTTTGTGTTTATTTACTTTAATTTTAATTTTCTGTCAACTATCTTAGATATTAAATATGCGATTAATACTAAAACTATTATTCTTATCATTATTATTGGATTAGTTAAACTATCAATAAAAGATGTTCCAATAAATCCCCAGAAGTATACCAAGGCTACTTTACCTATTAATAATGCATAAAAGTATTTTTTAAAATTCATATTTACTAGTCCTGCTGCTATATTAACTAAGAATGCAGGCGTAAATGGTATTGCTATTAATATAGTTAACTGAGTAAACTTAATATCATTAAATCTTTTAGTATATAGTTTTAATTTTTCTTTATCTTTTATATATTTATTAAATTTTTTACTAAATCCATTTCTAAATAATGTATATGATATAACACAACCTATTATTGTAAAAAACCATGAAATTATAAATCCTATAAAATTACCAAATATTAAAAAATTAATCGTAATAAATACCATTAATGGTAATACTGGTAACATTGATTCTATTATTATTAATAAAGATCCTAACATAGCTCCAATTAATCCAGATGATTCTATAAATTCTATTATTGTGTTAAATATTTCTATCATATTACATCTCTTTAATTATATATTATTTTTAACTATTTTTCCATTAATATTACATTATATCCAATTGTTTTTAATACATAATATGCTCTTTTACTTAGTTTACCACTATGACAATATAAGTA
>JAZSKU010000022.1:0-6084 GCA_045535005.1 Bacilli bacterium | reverse complement strand
ACAATATATATTGGATAATTAGGTTTAGTATAAACTGTATCATAACTATTATTTAAGATTATAAAGTTACTTTCTTCCATTACATATTTATATTCATCATATGTATAGTCATATTCTCCATATATTGAGTACTTACCTATTTTAGCTTTCATTTCTGATAAATATTTTATTAATATTTCTTTATCTTTTTCATTAGTGGAAACATTAGTTACTAAGTCTCCAGTGAATACTATTATATCTGGAGATAATATATTAACTTTTTCTACTAGTTTTTTTAAGTCACTTTCATTTACTGTAGACTTATATAATAAATCTGAAAAGTGCACTATTTTAATACCACTAAAGTTAGATGTAAGTATTTCACTTTCTACTCTATATTCTTTTACTATTAGTCCTTTTACTCCTATATATCTAGCATATAATACTAAAGAAACACCTAAAACTATTATAAATATAAATATATTTAAAATTGTATGACTTTTCTTCTCCATTATAATACACCATATACTAAAAGTAATAATATTCCAGTTGAGAAATTATGTACGAAATGCATAAATATTGAATTCCATGTAGATTTATTTACATGATTCATAAGTGCGAATACTACTCCTAAACTTGAATATGGAATTATATATACTAATCCTGTTAATGTTATTGGTTCTCCTAAAAGATGTGCTCCTCCAAAAAGAAGTCCTGATACTAATGCATATATCCATTTATTTTTAATAATTGGCATTAAACTTTTTCTAAACATAAGCTCTTCTATTAATGGCGCTAATACTGATATTTGTATCATCATTAATAATGGTGAAGATACAAGTAAACTTCTAACTGCTTCTTCGTTTGCTGATATTTCTTTTATTGTAACTGCTATTATTAAGTTACTCATTATCATTACAAATAGTCCTGCTAAATAGTATTTAAAGTCTTCTCTAACAGATATTTTAAAGTTCTTAAGAAAATGCTTCAATTCTTTCTTTAAGTCTTTAAAATAGATTAAAAATAGTGTTATAGCAAATATAGATAATCCTATTATTTGAGCTAGTGCATCATTTTTAACAACTTCTTGTGCAAACATATATAATATTCCTGGTATTAAAAAATATCCTCCTATTGCATATACTGCAAATAATAAATTTATATACCATTTTCTATCTTTTGTATATTTCATTTTTATTAACTCCTATCATTATATATATTATATAACACTAAATAAATTATGAAAAGTAAAAAGTTAACTTACTTTACTAAGTTAACTTTAACATGTACTTTTTTACCTTTTGATATTATTAATTTACCATCATTAAATAATTCTTCAGTAATTACTAGTTCTGGATTAGTTTCTTTTTCATTATTTACACTTACTCCATTACCTGTAATTAATCTTCTTGCTTCTGATTTTGATGGTGTTAAATTCATTTTAACTAAAAGGTCCATTAAATTAATATTTAATTCATCTAAATTATATTCTGGCATACCTTCTTCGCTATATCCTTTTGAGAATACTTCTTCGCTTGTTTTACGAGCAAGGTCAGCTTCTTCTACCCCGTGAATATCTTTTACTACTTCGTATGCTAAAGCTTTTTGAGCTAGACGTTTTTCTGGACAATTTTTAACGCTTTCTTCAAGTGACTCTATTTCTTCTTTTGATAAGAATGTAAATACTTTTAAGTATTCTATTACTTTTGAGTCATCTGAATTAATTAGGTATTGGTAAATTTGGTATGGACTAGTTTTTTCTTTATCTAACCAAAGTGCATTTCCTTCACTCTTACCAAACTTTTTACCAGTTGAATCTAATATTAATGGCATTGTGAAACCATATGCTTCTTTACCTTCAATTTTACGAATTAATTCTATACCTGTAGTTATATTTCCCCATTGATCTGATCCTGCTGCTTGAAGTACGCAGCCTTTTTCTCTAAATAAATGTAGGAAATCAAATCCTTGAAGTAAAGTATATGAAAATTCTGCATATGTAATACCAGTTTCTAATCTTCTACTTATTATATCTTTATTAAGCATATAATTTACATTTATATATTTACCTATATCTCTTAGGAATTCTAAGAATGTAACATTTTTTGTCCAGTCGTAGTTATTAACTACTTCTGCTTTTCCATCTAAAAGTGCAGTAACTTGTTTTTTAAGTCCTTCGATATTTTCTTGTACTTTTTCTATGCTTATTATTTCTCTTTCTGCAGTTGGTCTTGGATCTCCAATAAGTCCAGTTGCTCCACCTACTAAAATGATTGGTTTATGTCCATGTTTAGCAAGACGCTTCATTGTTACGAATGATGCATAGTGTCCAATATGTAAGCTATCTGCTGTTGGATCTGTTCCTAAGTAGAATGTTAAACTTTCATTATTTAGTTTATCTTCTAAATCAGGACTACTTATATCTTTTACTATACCTCTCCATTTTAATTCATCAAAAAATTTCATTATTTACCCTCCTTATTTGTGGAACCAAGTCCACCCTTTCTAACATTTTTTATTTCTTCTTCATCTTCTACTGTTAAGTATTTCATAAATACTCCTTGAGCTATTCTATCTCCTATTTTAACTTCGAAGTCTTTATCTCCATGATTTATTAATTTAACACTGAAGTGTCCTTCGTTATCTTCATTATTATAGAAGTCTGCATCTATTACTCCAACACTATTTGCAAGTGTTACTGAATACTTGTATCCCATTGAACTTCTTGTAAACAAATAGAATACTTCATCATCATTCATAGATACTTTAAGTCCAGTTTTACATATTAATGTTTCACCTGGATGAATTACTCCTTCAGTCATACTTCTTATATCATATCCAGCACTCTTTTTAGTACCTCTTACTGGTAAACTATATGTTTCATATAATTCTTTATCATCTTTGATATCTTTTTTGAATTGTTCGAAACTTATTTTTTCTATTTTTCTCATTTTTCCTCCAATAAAAAAGGTACCCTTTTAAAGGACGAGTTTTCCCCGTGGTACCACCTTATTTTATTCTCTTGTGATTATATAGCATCACCTATAAAACTCCAAAATATGTATCTTCTTTATAAAAGTTTATTAGTTTTCACCAACCACTAATTCTCTACATTTAAATTTTATAAATACTATTTATTTCTTCTTCGTTTTTTCTAGATAAAGTATACTCTATTAAAGTATTTTTGTCAAATAAAAAACTCACTAATGTGAGTTAATTTATTATCCTCTGCTGAAGTATTTACCATCTCTAGTAGTTATAACTATTTCTTCACCTTCAGAAATAAATAAAGGTGCTTTTAATGTATAACCAGTTTCGATAGTAACATCTTTTTGAGCTGTACTTGTTGTATTACCTTTAACTGCATCTGGAGCACTAATTACTTTATAAGTAACTTTTTCTGGTAAAGAAATACCAACTATTTCTCCTTCAATACTCATTGCTTCAACATTCATACCTTCTTTTAATAATTTAGATTCTTCAGTAACTAAAGACTCAGGTAATTCTAATTGATCATAAGTAGAGTTGTCCATAAATACATAAGTATCGCCTGTATTATATAAATATGATAGTTCACTTTTTCTAACATCTGCTTTTTCCATTTTAATACCAGCATTAAATGTAATTTCTTGAGTAGTACCTGCTCTTAAATTTTTAAGTTTAGTTTTTACAAAAGCACTACCTTTACCTGGTTTAACATGTTGGAATTCAACAACTTGATAGATGTTTCCTTCATATTTAATAGTCATTCCGTTTTTGATATCATTTATATTAAACATAAACTATGCCTTCTTTTCTTTATGAAGTGTAGTTTTATTGCATCTTGAACAGAATTTATTAACTTCAAGTTTACCTTCAGTATTCTTTTTATTTTTACTAGTTAAATAATTGATTTCTTTACATACAGAACATTGTAATGCAATTCCTTCTCTATTTTCTTTTTTTGCCATTTGGACTTCTCCTCCTTTTTTATACATTGTAAATTATAGCAAATATTATTCTTCATATCAAGCAAAATTGCATTTTTTAGTTTATATTAGTGCGATTTTATGGTAAAATATGTACGAAATTGGAGGAATAATATGAATAAAAAGGTAGTTTTAGTTACTGGTAGTAGTATTGGTCTTGGAAGTGAAATAATAAAAAAATATGCTTCTAATGGTTTTAATGTAGTTATTAATTATTTAACTCATGAAAAAGAAGCATTAGAATTAAAAAGTTATGTAGAAAGTAATTATAATATAAATGCACTATGTGTTAAAGCAGATATATCTAATGAAGATGATATAGATAGTATGTTTAATGAAGTAATAAATGCTTTTAATAGAATTGATGTTTTAGTAAATAATGCATCTATATCTAAAGATAATGATTTCGACTTAAAAACTAAAGATGAATTTATGAGAGTCTTAGAAGTTAATTTAGTAGGTACTTTTTTAGTATCTCGTGTATTTGGAAACTATATGTATAAGAATAAATCTGGTAAGATCATTAATATTAGTTCCACTAATGGAATCGATACTTATTATGAATATGGACTTGATTATGATTCTTCTAAGAGTGGTGTTATTAATTTAACACATAATCTTGCTAATCATTATAGTCCTTATATTAATGTGAACTGTGTATGTCCTGGATGGATAGATACTCCTATGAATAAAGATATGGACATGGAATTTAAAAATAATGAAATAGATAAAATACTTCTTAAGAGATTTGCTAGTCCTGATGAAATAGCTTCTTTAGTATACTTTTTAGGAAGCGATGATGCAAACTATATAAATGATAGTATTATTAGAATAGATGGTGGTAAAAAATGTTAAAATTAAATGATAAATCTATAGAATTAGTTAATTCTTGCGAAAAAGAATTAAAAAGTATATTTGACAAGATAGATGTTACTGCATTTAACAATAGTAAAAAAGTATTAGATGCATTTCATAAATATAATATAAGTGAAAGTGATTTAAATGGAACTACTGGTTATGGATATAATGATAGTGGTCGTGAAAAGATAGAAAAAGTATTTGCTTATGTTTTAGATAGTGAAGACGCTTTAGTTAGAAGTCAAATTATCTCTGGAAGTCATGCAATTAGTATTGCTCTTCAAAGTATTTTAAGACCTGGAAATACCCTACTTGCTATTAGTGGTACTCCATATGATACATTACATGAAGTAATTGGTATTAAAGAAAATAAGTCGTCTTTAATGAGTTATGGAATTAATTATAAAGAGATTGATTTAGTTAACGATGACTTTGACTATGAAAATATTAAAAATAATTTAGATGGTGTTAATGTAATTCATATTCAAAGATCTAGAGGATACTCTCTTCGTAAATCATTAACTATTGACAAAGTTAAGAAAGTTATTAAGTTTATCAAAGATATTAATAAAGATATTATTATTTTTGTAGATAATTGTTATTGTGAATTTGTAGAAGAAGTTACACCTACTTCATGTGGTGCTGATATAATGGCTGGAAGTTTAATTAAAAATTTAGGTGGTGGAATAAGTCCTAATGGTGGATACATTTGTGGCAAAACAGAATTAATTGATTTATGTGCTGATAGACTTAATGTTCCTGGTGAAGGTCGTGAGGTTGGTCCTAGTCATGATGCTAATAGATTATTCTTACAAGGTATTTATTTTGCTCCTAGTGTTGTTGCTTCTGCTCTTAAAACTAGTGTACTTACAAGTTTAGTATTATCTCGCCTTGGATATAAAGTTGACCCTGAATATAACGAAGACAGATGTGATATAGTTGAATTAATATATTTAAACGGCGAAAATGAAATGATTAAGTATTCAAGTGGAATACAAGGCGCTGGAGCAATTGATGCAAATGTTGACCCTATTCCTGGTGATATGCCTGGATATGATAATCAAATTATTATGGCAAGTGCTTCATTTACTCAAGGAAGTTCCATTGAAATATCTTGTGATGGTCCACTTAGAAGCCCTTTTGTTATATATCAACAAGGAGGACTAACATATGACTATGGAAAACTTGCTTTAATAAATGCTATATCTAAATTAAATGAATAAAAATAAATTCTACTAATATTATTTAGTAGGAGGAATTATGAAAAAAGAACTAATAT
>JAZSKU010000072.1:0-4669 GCA_045535005.1 Bacilli bacterium | reverse complement strand
ATAGTAATTAAATTATTAAAATAAGTTATGTTGATCAGAGATGGAACTATTATATATACAATTATAGATAATATATAACATTGTTTTGAAGTATTTGTGTGTATTCCAAAACCTGTTAATCTAAGAACGCTATATAATAATAAAAGTAATATAAATTCTTTATATATACCAAGTAATAAAGTTATTATTGAAATTACAATTACTTTAGTTATTGTTAAATATAATACTTCTATACCATATCTAATTTCTTTTAATTTTATATTATCGTAATTCTTATATTTCTTTACATTATTTATTAATTTTTCTAATATTACTTCTTTCATGATTAAATTATAAAATAAGTATTTATAATTTTGTTTGCATATTGCATAAAAGTATCATTTTATTGCATAATCTAATAAATTTAACTCAAAATTATTAGTTTTTAACTTTTTATGACATTAAAATGGTATTTTATGACATTTTTGTTTTTTGACTTATTATTTTTGATAACATTAATTTTGTTGTAAAACAAATGTAGTATCAAATATTTTTAAAGGAGGATAAGAGTTATGAGTAGAGGTCGTGTTAAATGGTTTAATAATGAGAAAGGGTATGGATTCATTGAATATGAAGGCGTAGTTGATGAAGATATTTTTGTTCATTATTCAGCTATTGAACAAGAAGGATTTAAAACGTTAAAAGAGGGAGATGTAGTTGAATTTACATTAATTGAAACAGCTAAAGGTAATCAGGCAATTAATGTAAGAGAGATTGGACTGTCTTTAGGATAATAAAATACACATTTGTGTATTTTTTATTATGTAAAAATTTTGTGTATTTTTGACGTTTTTTATTTATTTATTTTAAAAATAATGATATTCTTTAATTAGGAGGATGATTATGAAATATAATATTCGTGGTAATAAGATTGATGTTACCGAAGCTATTGATGAATACATCAAGAGTAAACTTTCTAGACTAGATAAATATCTAGATGATAATGATGAGGTTGAAGCTAAAGCATTAATATCAGCTAAAGGTAAAGACCAAAAAGTTGAAGTTACTATATGGAGCGGAAAATATAATATTAGAGCGGAAGTTATTAATGTAGATTTATATTCAGCTATTGATCTTGTTGTTGATAAGTTAGAAAGACAATTTAAGAAATACAAAGGTAAATTATCAAGCAAGAGAGTTAAAGAGGAAATCCTTCCTGAAATAGAAGAGTATTTTGATGAAGAACAAGTTATTGTTAGAAGAAAAGAAGTATTCTTAAAACCTATTGATGAAGAAGAAGCAATAACTCAAATGGAGTTGTTAGGTCACTCATTCTTTGTATTTAAAAATGTTGATACTGATAAGATTAACGTAGTATACAAGAGAAATGATGGAGACTATGGAATTATCGAAGCTAATTAATTATAGAGCATAAGTGAAAACTTATGCTTTTTTTATGACTTTTTAATTGTTATTTGTTATAATTAATTGTAGAGGTGTAAATATGAATAAGAGTAAATCAAAGAATATGAAAAAAGGAAATAAAAATGTACCTATAATAGTATCATTAGTTATAGCGTTTGCGAGTTTATTATTTAATTTTATAACTCCAATTGTATCTATTGTTACTGCTGTTATTGGTGTATTTTATATATTATTTTATTTCGATAAAAAAGTTGGATTTTATTTTGTAGCGTTATGTACTATAGTTATATCAGTTATTTTTGCTATATTAACTTTATGTGGCGTGTTTGAAAAAGAAAATAAATATGAAGTACGTGATGTATATGAAATTAAAGAAATGAATTTCGAAACTAAAGTTAAAGCTTTGATTTACGCTGGTGTATTTCAAATACCTGATGTTAATCAAACAATAAAAGTAGATGAAGAAGTATTTAATAAATTATCTAATGAAGATTTATTAACAGATGATTGTGAAGGTTATGCTGTTATTAAAGATATTAGTGGAAATTCTTTAACTGTTGATGGTTATATTAAATGCGGTGATAAATATATGACTACTGGATATGATTTAGAGATAGAAGAATAATTTACACTTTTGTTATGTTTGATGTTATAATACTTTATAAATGGAGATGATGAGATGGGTTTATGGAAAAATTTATTTGATTATGAAACAAAAGAGTTAAAAAAGATAGATAAAATAGTTGATGCTATAGAAGCTTTAGATGAAGATATGAAAGGTATTAAAGATGTTGAATTTAAAGCTAAAACTGAAGAATTTAAAGATAGATTAGAAAAAGGTGAAACACTTGATGATATTTTACCTGAAGCATTTGCTTTAGCAAGAGAAGCTTGTCATAGAGCATTAGGTGAAAAACCATATAGAGTTCAATTAATAGGTGGTGTAGCAATACATCGTGGTAATATTGCTGAAATGAAAACTGGTGAAGGTAAAACTTTAACAACAATATTACCAGCTTACTTAAATGCATTAGAGGGAAAAGGTGTTCATGTTATTACAACAAATGAATATTTATCAACTCGTAATGCTGAATGGATGAGACCAATTTATGATATGCTTGGTGTAACAGTTGGAATTAATGTTAGAGATAAGAGTCCATCTGAAAAAAGAGAAGCTTATAATGCTGATATTACATATACTACTAATAATGAACTTGGATTTGATTATTTAAGAGATAATATGGTTGTTAGAGCAGAAAGAAGAACTCAAAGAGGACTTAATTTTGCAATTATAGATGAAGTAGACTCTGTTTTAATTGATGAAGCACGTACTCCTTTAATTATTTCAGGTGGTGCTGCTAAGAGTGCTAATGTTTATAAAGAAGCAGATAGAATCGCTAAAAATCTTAAATTAGAACATTATGTAGTTGATGAAAAAACTAAAAAAGTTACATTAACTGAAGACGGTGTTAAAGCATGTGAAAAAATGTTAAAGATAGATAATCTATATGATATGAAAAATAGCGTTATGGTTCATAATATAGATAAAGCTTTAGCAGCTAATTATTCATTTAAAAAAGATGTAGATTATGTTGTTGAAAATGATAAAGTTATTATCGTAGATACATTTACTGGTAGACTTATGCATGGTAGACAATTTAGTGAAGGGTTACATCAAGCTTTAGAAGCTAAAGAAGATGTTAAGATTAATGAGGAAACTAAAACTCTTGCTACTATTACATTCCAAAACTTATTTAGAATGTATAATAAATTATCTGGTATGACAGGTACTGCTAAAACAGAAGAAGAAGAATTCCAAAATATTTATAATACTAATGTAGTATGTATACCAACTAATAAAGAAGTTATTCGTGATGATCAAGTTGATTTAATATATTCATCACTTAATGGAAAATATAAAGCAATTGTTAGAACTGTTAAAGAAATTCATTCTACTGGAAGACCTATTTTAGTAGGTGTTGCATCTGTAGAAACTAGTGAAATAATTAGTCAATTATTAACTAAAGCTGGTGTTAAACATGAACTTTTAAATGCTAAGAATCATGAAAGAGAAGCACATATAATTGAAAACGCTGGTAAAAAAGGTGCTGTAACTATTGCTACAAACATGGCAGGTCGTGGTACTGATATTAAACTAGGTGAAGGAGTTAGAGAGCTTGGTGGTTTATTTGTTCTTGGTACTGAAAGACATGATTCAAGACGTATTGATAATCAGTTAAGAGGTCGTGCTGGACGTCAAGGAGACCCAGGTACTTCTAGATTCTTTGTATCTATGGAAGATGACTTAATGTTAAAATTCGGTTCAGATAAAATGAAGACTGTAATGCAAACATTAGGTATTCAAGAAGATCAAGCTATATCTAATAAAATGATATCTAGAAATTTAGAATCTGCTCAAAAGAAAGTTGAAGGATTTAACTTTGATAGAAGAAAAGGTTTATTAGATTTTGATAATGTTATTTCTAAACAAAGAGAAATTATCTATGATAGAAGAAACGAGATACTTGATAAAGAAAGTATTAGAGATAGAGTATTGGATACATTTAAAGAATATGTTTCTAATCAAATTAATTCTCATATGGCACCTGAAGGTGAACTTACAGAGAATGATATTAATAATATTGTAGAACACTTTAATGCTCATTTATTAAAGAGAAGAAAATTAACTAAAGCAGACTTTAAGAAAAAAGGTGATGAATTAGTTGAATTTATTTATAATATTGTTATAGATGATTATAATAAAAAACTTGAAGATGTACCACAAGAAATACAAGATGATTTTGAAAAATCTATTTCACTTAGAGTATTAGATAAAAATTGGATGGCTCAATTAGATGCTATGGAAGCATTAAAAGAAGGTGTAGGGCTTCGTGGTTATGCACAAAGTAATCCGCTTCAAGTTTATGCTTTAGAAGGATTCCAATTATTTGATAATATGTTAGCTGCAACTAGTGAAGAAATATCAACGTATTTATTAAATGCTGAAATTAGACAAAATATTGAAAGAGAAGAAATAAAAAATATTAAGACTAACGATGGAAAAGAAGGAGTTAAGAGTAAACCTAAAAAAGCAGAAGCAAAAGTAGGTAGAAATGATCCTTGTCCATGTGGCAGTGGTAAGAAATATAAACAATGTTGTGGCAAATAGCTCGCAAAGCCCCGTAAATAAAGGGATTGCGGGCTTTTTCTTTTTTGGAAAGTTGTAATTTTTCTTCAAAAAGCGTCTCTACATACGTTTTACATA
>JAZSKU010000053.1:0-3944 GCA_045535005.1 Bacilli bacterium | reverse complement strand
ATAAGTTCATACTACAAAATAAATAATTTAAAAGAAATCTTACAAAATAATAATGCATATGAAATACATGAAACACTATATATAAATCAAGATATAGAGTTTACTTGGCCAGATATCAATAATGAAGAAATAATAACTAATGGTAGATGTCTGGCTCTAAAAGAACAAATAGCTATTTTAGTAGGTGGTGAAGTTGTCCCTTGTTGTTTGGATCATAATGCTGATATATTACTAGGTAATATTTTTAATGAAAGTTTAGATGATATATTAAATAAAGAATTAACTAAAAATATAAAAACTAACTTTCAAAATAGAAAAATAATATGTAAACTATGCAAAACATGCGGTTTCTTAAAAAGACTTGAAAATAAAAGAAATAATGATAAAATACTCTAAAGAGGTGAAATATGAAAGAAGACATGAAAAAATGGATAACATTAATCCTAGTAGCAATATTAGCATATTGGACATTAAATAACATAAGTATCTTAATAAATGCAATAAAATTCATTTTTGATATATTATTACCATTTATATTAGGTGGAGTAATGGCATTTATATTAAATATACCATTATCAAAAATAGAAAACTTTTTAAATAATAAAACAAAACTAAAAAAAGGGGTAGTAAGAGGAATATCAATTACATTATCTATATTACTATTCTTACTTATAATAGGTTTTGTAGCATTCTTACTTATACCAGAATTAATAGAAAATATAAAATTATTAATACAAAATATACCACTATTTATTAACAAGATTGAAAATAGCGCTATAAACTTACTTGATCAATATCCAGAAATACAGTTACAAATAAACAATATGATACATAATATTAGTATTGGAAATATACTATCTAATGTACTAAATTATTTTGTAAATGGAGCTTTAGGCTTCATAAGCAATTTAATATCAGGATTCGTAACATTCTTTACAGGATTAATATTTGCAATCTATATGCTTAGTCAAAAAGAATACTTAATTAGAAACATTAGAAAAGTAGTATATGCTATATTTAATAACAAAACTGCTAAAAAGATAGAAAATGTAGCTAAACTAACTAATAAAACATTTAATAAATTTATAACAGGTCAATGCCTAGAAGCAGTAATCCTTGGAGTAATTATATTTGTAGTTTCTACTATATGTGGTTTCCCATATGCATTAATTATTTCAGTATTAACAGCAATAACTGCATTAATACCAATATTTGGAGCAATAATAGCAATGGTAATAGGAGCAATATTAATTGGTATAACAGATATAGTACAAGCAGTAATATTTATAGTAGTATTCCAAATAATACAACAAATAGAAGGAAATGTAATATATCCAAAAGTAGTAGGTGCATCTGTTGGTCTATCTCCATTAGTAACACTATTTGCTATATCAGTAGGTGGTAGTCTATTTGGAGTAGTAGGTATGATAATAGCTCTACCAATCGCATCTGTATTATTTACATTATTCAAAAAAGATATAAATAAGAAACTAAATGAGAAAGAATTAAAATTATAATTCTTTTTTTATGATATAATTTAATAGGTGATAACATGAAAATAGAAGAATTAATATATAAAAGAAAATCACACAGAAAATATAGTGATAAAGAATTAAGTGAAGAAATATTAAATAAAATAATAGAATATTCAAAAACACTAAAAAGTTTAGATGACAAAATAAAAACAGATATAAAAATAGTATCTAAAAAAGAAGTAACAACAATACTTCCATGGAAAAGTCCATATTATATAGAAATATTTAGTGAAGAAAAAGATAATCACTTAATGAATGTAGGATTTAAATATCAACAATTAGATTTATATATTCAGTCCCTTGAATTAGGAAGTTGTTGGATTGGAATGGGAAAACCAAGTAGCAATAAGAAACAAAAGAATATGAAATTTATAATCATGTTTTCTCTAGGTTATTCAGAAGAAGAAAAAAAATATAGAGAAAAATTTAAAAGAAAAGATATATTAGAAATAAGTGATATAGAAGATAAAAGGCTAGAAGGAGCAAGACACGCACCTTCAGCAGTTAATGGTCAACCATGGTACTTTGTACATGAAGATAATAAAATACATGTATATAGAGAAAAACAAAATACACTTAAAAATGTAATGTACGGTTATATGAATAAAATAGATATTGGAATAGCACTTTCACATATTTATTTAGAAAATAAAAGTACATTTAAATATTTAGGAGAAATAAATCATCCAGAAAAAGATGGATATATATACATGTGTACAATAAAAGTAGGTGAATAATATGAAAGATTTAGCTATAGTAATAAGTAATGATAATAAAAAAATATCAGCAAAAGATACAATTGATTATGCAGTAAAATATGGATTTAAAAAAGTATTCGTACAACTATATGATAAAGAAAGAAGTTTTAGTGAAATAGATCAAATAAAATACTGTAAAGAAAATAACTTAGAAATTATTTTTGCTCACTTAGGATATTCAAAATTAAACAATATATGGCTTGATAATGAAATAGGATTTACATTCGTAGATAAATATAAAAAGAATCTAGATACTTGTAAAAAATATGGTATAGATATGGTAGTTATGCATATAAATATTGGAATTAAAGCTCCAAAACCAAATGAATTAGGGCTTAAAAGATTCCAAGAAATATGTGATTATGCAGAAAGTTTAAATATAAAAGTAGCATTTGAAAATACTAAATTAAAAGGATATCAAGAATACATATTAGATAATATAAAAAATAAAAATGTAGGAATATGTATAGATGTAGGACATATACATGCTCACTTTAAAGGTAAATATAACTACGAAAGATTTAAAGATAGAGTATTTGCTGTACATATACATGATAATATGTCTAAAAAAGACTTACATTTAATCCCAACAGATGGAAACATAATATGGAAGAAAACACTAAAAAAATTAAAGAGTACTAATTATAATGGACCACTTACATTAGAAGTGTGTTATTTAAATAAAAAATATTTAAAATATAATCCAGATAGATTCTTTAAAAAAGCTAAAAAAGTAGGAGATAAACTACTAAAACTATATAATAAATTATGATATTAGAAAGACTAAAACAATCAAAATTTAGAAATAGTTTTCATCTAAAAGATAAAGATATAAATTATATAAAAAATAAAGGATTAGATGTAATAAAAAGTCATGCTTATGACTTCATAGAAAAAAGATTAAGTAAAAAAGATATAATAAATGATGGAGCGCAAACACCAACAAAAGGACATCCAGTATTTATCGCACAACATGCTACTGCTACTTGTTGTAGATCATGTTTATATAAATGGCATAAAATAGATAAAAATAAAGATTTAACTGAGAAAGAAATAGATTATATAGTAAATATAATTATGAAATGGATAGAGGTAGAATTAAATGAAAAAATTCCAAATAATTTATGATAAAAACAAAGAATTAGATGCAATGTTTGATAAAGAATATGATAATACTAAAGAAGATATAATACTTAAAAATAAATTAGAACTTTTAGTAGAACTCGGAGAACTAGCAAACGAAACAAAATGCTTTAAATATTGGAGTAAAAAAACACCTAATAAAGAAGCTGTTTTAGAAGAATATGCAGACTGTCTTCTTATGATACTATTATTCTTTAATATGTTAAATATAAGCCTAGAAAGTACTTTTAATAATGAGAATGACTTAGATTTAATAAAAGAATTTATATATCTATTTAATATATCATCAACACTAGAAGAAAACTTCAATGAAGAAACACTAAAAAATATATTTGTAAACTTTATAAGATTAGGTCATTTACTTGAATTCACAGATGAAGAAATAATAAATGCTTCACTAAATAAAATAAAAATAAACTTCGAAAGATTTAATATAGATTACTAATGATACTAAACTATATAAAAGAAATGACTGAGTATCTTATTTATATAATACCAGTATATTTAT
>JAZSKU010000083.1:0-25079 GCA_045535005.1 Bacilli bacterium | reverse complement strand
TATTATTTTCTATTGTTAATAGTTTGTTTATATTAATATTAGTAAGTTCTGATAGTTTATTGATTGTCAAATTATTTTTGTATCTATAATGTTTTATATTTAGAGATATTAGTTTATTAAAGTCTTTCATTTTTATTATTTTCATAAATTTATTATATATTTTATTTATGTTTTTGTATAGTACTACCTTACATAATTTTTAGTATAAACTATGTAAAATTGTATTAGGTGAGAAGTATGACTAAATTTAAAAGAGATTTTGTATTTGATGAGAATATAATTGTTACTGTAGCATATAATGTTATTAAATATAGAAAGATAGCAGGTATTACTCAAGAACAATTAGCTGTTGATATTGGTAAATCACCTGAATATTTAAGAAAGTTTGAAAGTACTAAAGGTAGTGAAGGTATGTCACTTGTTACTTTATATAAAATATCTATAGTATTGAATGTTGGTATGGATAAATTCTTTGAATCTATTGAGGAATAACACGTATGTGTTATTTTTTTCTTGAAAAAATCTTAAAAATGTTGTATTATTAATTGCGTATCAAAAAAGGGATGATTTTATGGAAAAAATAATTAATTTTGCTGTTGTTGCTCACGTTGATGCTGGGAAGAGTACACTTGTTGACGCTTTATTAAAACAAGGTGGAGTTTTCAGAGAAAATGAACAAGTTGTTGATTGTGTTATGGATAGTGGTGATCTTGAACGTGAAAGAGGTATTACTATAACAGCTAAAAACTGTGCTATTAAGTATAAAGGTATAAAAATGAATATTGTTGATACTCCAGGACATGCTGATTTTTCTAGTGAAATAGAAAGAATTATTAAAACAGTTGATACTGTAGTATTATTAGTAGATTCTGCTGAAGGACCTATGCCTCAAACAAGATTTGTTTTAAAAGAAGCTTTAAAGAATGGATTAAGACCTATATTATTTATTAATAAAATAGATAAGAAAGATGCTAGAGCTGAAGAAGTAGTTAATATGACTTTTGATTTATTTTGTGAATTAGGTGCTACTAATGAACAATTAGATTTTAAGATTATTTATGGTATTGCTAAAGAAGGAATAGCTAAATATGAAGAAAATGATGATAGTAAAGATATTACACCTCTTTTAGACACTATTTTAGAAACTACTAGTCCATTTGAAGGTGATGTTAATGATCCTTTACAACTTCAAATATCTTCATTAGATTATGATGATTATATTGGTAGACTTGGTATTGGTAGAATTAATAAAGGTAAGATTAAAGTTGGTGAAACTGTTAGTATTTCTAAAAATGATGGTTCCTTAACTAAAGAAAGAATTACTAAGATGTTTGTATATGAAGGTATTAAGAGAAGAGAAGTAACTGAAGCTACTTATGGTGATATTGTTACAGTTGCTGGATGTCCAGATATATCTATAGGTGATACTATTTGTGATGTTAATAATATTGATCCTCTTCCAAGTATTGAAATAGAAAAACCAACACTTTCTATGAATTTCTTAGTTAATAGTAGTCCATTTGCTGGAAAAGTTGGTAAATTTGTTACATCTAGACATATAAGAGATAGATTAATGGCAGAACTTGAAAGAAATATAGGTTTAGAAGTTGAAGAATTACCTTCAAGTGATGGATTTAAAGTTTCTGGTAGAGGTGAATTACACTTATCTATTCTTATTGAAAATATGAGAAGAGAAGGATATGAACTTGGTGTATCTAAACCTGAGGTTATTACTAAAGAAATTGATGGCGTTAAATGTGAACCATTTGAAAAAGTTATTATAAATGTACCTAATGATTATTCTGGTAATGTAATTAGTGATTTAAGTGAAAGAAAAGGTACTATGGAATTAATGGAACCTGCTGAAGATAATTATGTAAGACTTGAATTTAATGTTCCTACAAGAGGTTTAATTGGATATAGAAGTAATTTTATCACTAATACTAAAGGTGAAGGTATTATGGTTAGAAGTTTCGATTCTTATAAACCATATGCTGGTGAAATAACTGGACGTAAAAATGGTGTTCTTGTTACTATGGAAACTGGTAAAACATTTGGATATGCATTATATAATTTATTAGATAGAGGTACTATGATAGTAGAACCATCTACTGATGTATATGAAGGTATGATAGTTGGTATTCATAATAGAGAAAATGATTTAAATGTTAATCCATGTAAAAATAAAGAATTTTCTAATACTCGTTCATCTGGTAGTGATGAAGCAATTACTTTACCTAAAGCTAAAACATTTACTTTAGAAGAAGCATTAGAATTTATCGAAACTGATGAACTTGTTGAAGTAACTCCTGATGCAATTAGAATTAGAAAGAAAATTCTTGATGAAAAAGAAAGATATAGAAATAATAGATAGAAGTAAACTTCTATCTTTTTATTTGTGTTTTAAGGCTTAATATGGTACTATTAATATGAAAATAGGTGATAATATGAGTTATGAATTAAATTTAGATGATGTATTTGATTTAAAAGATGGAAGTTATATAGTATTAGATAAATATGTATATAATGATGTAACTTATTATTTTGTTAATAAACTATTAAGTGAAGATGAACCTGGTAAGGAATTTTTTGTTTATAAAGGTTTACCTAATGGAATAGTTAGAGAAAAAAATGAAGAAGTACTTAAATTTGTTTTAGAAGTTTTTAGTAAACATATGAACGAAAAGATTGAGTATTTAAATGATATGAAAAATTCAGAGGGGGAATAGTTTATGGATAAAGTTAATGAACTAAATAGTAGATTAGATGATATACTAGCTGAATATTCTAGTATAGATAATATTGGTTATGATGAGTTAAAAGATTTATGGCAAAGAATTGATGCTTTAAAAAATGAAGCTAATGCTTATTCTCAAGATATATTAGTTGGTATTACTAGAGAACCTAATGGTAGATTTAAGAGTAGAGATAATATTGAAATAGATATTCATGATATTGCTCAAATTACAAGTGGTATTGATAGTTTTACTGATAGAGCTTATGAAGAAATATCTAGAATTAATGCTCTTGAAAGAGAAAAAAGAGAAATGTTTTTTGATAGAGGTAGAGAAGTAATTGAATTAACTAGATTAATGAGAAACAATGATACCTTAATTGAGAATTTAAGAAATGAAATAGCTGATTTAAGAAGTCAGTTAGGTGATCCTAATTTATCACCTGAAATGTTAGCTGAACTTGAAAGTAGAGGAATAACTTATACTCCTAGTGAATCTAATTTAACTCCTGAAAGAAGATTTTATTTAGAACAAGAATTAGCTGCTAAATTGATTTCTCTTGATACTTTTGAAAAAGCTAATGAAATGTATAGAATTCAAGAAGAACGTTTAAGAGAAGAAATGGAAATTCTTAAAAATGGTGGTGAACTTGAGTTAGAACCCGAAACTTTAGAACCTGAAGAGATTGAAAGAACTAGTGAGCCTGTTCCTACAGGTACAGGTGAACCTGAAATAGATCCTGAGGAACTTGAACCAGAGGAATTAGATTCAGAAGAATTACCTGAGGAACTTGACCCAGAAGAATTAGATCCAGAAGAGATTATTCCACCTGAATTAGACCCTGAGGATGTCGAAGAAGGATTAGGAGGAGATGAATCTACTGGTGAACCTGAAGAAGAATTTGAAGTTCCAGAATTAGATACTGAACATGGTACTCCAACTGGTGGTACTGGTGAAGATGTTCCATCTGAGTTAGATCCGGAAGATGAAGTATTAGATGAAGAAGATATTATTGGAGAAGAACCAGAAAGACCTAGAGTTACAGGGAACAAACCTAAGTTAACTTGGAAGACTGTTGCCTCTGTTGCTGTAGGTATTGGAATAGGTGCTACTGCATTTTTTGCTGTGGGTCCTCTTGGTGTAACAATAATGTCTATTGGTACAATGATAGCAAAAAAATTTATAAATAAAAGAAGAAAAGAACTTGCTAGAATGAGAATGTTGGGTACACCAATAGAAGCTACATTTGCTGAACCAAGACCTGGCCTTAGAGGTAAAATTGATAAATTAAAAAATTATTTAAAATCTGAAGAAGGTTTAAGAGATATATCATGGATGCTTAATTCTGCATTAATTACTGGTATCGGGCTTACCGTAGGAAATGCGCTTCATAATAGTGCATTATTTAGTGGTGAAACTGGACCAATGGCACCTGGTAGTGATGTAGTGGCTGAAACTACAGTTACTGAAGCTGAAACTTTAGCAACTAGTGCCCCTGAACCTTTAGGATATGATGGTATTCGTATTGGTGAAGCTGTAGGAGATTATAATGTATCTGTTGGGCATGATACTGCTGGATGGGCTGTTAATGGAGTAAATCCTGAAGCACTTGCATCTCAGTATGTTAATGAATCATCTGTTTTTAGTAGATTCGCTTCTATAAATGCAGATGGTACTTTAGGACAAATTATTGATACTAATGGACTTTCTATTACTGAGTTCTGTGCTCAAAATGGATTAGATCCAACTCAAATAGCAGTAGATGTAGCTAAGAATGGAACATCTCAAGCATGGATATCTGCTGATCAATTAATTAGTGGTATTGGAGGTCCTAAAATATGATAGATAAAATAATTAAATTAAGTAATGGATATGAATTTTGTGTTCTTGATGAATTAGATTTAGATGATAAAAAATATATAATAGCTTTTCAAATTGAAAATGATGAAGTATTAAAGAATTTTATTGTATCTGAAGTTAAAACAAATTTAGATGGTAAAATAACTGTTCTTGATATTGAAGATAATAAAACTTTTGAAAAAGTAAGTGATATGTTTTTAAAAAGGATGGCAAAATAAAAGAGTTTGTAGATTACAAACTCTTTTTAAATTTACTTAATATTTTAGCAACTATAAATATTATTGAGTCACTATTTTTGATAGCAAATTTTTTTCCTATTGCTTTTCCACCTACAGTTAGTGATGATATTATTGAACTAACTACTAGTGTACAAACAATTGTTGAGATTCCTGTCATATTGGCTAAGTAGATACCAATGATTGCACCTACAGAACCACTAACTATACCACATATGTCTCCAATAACATCATTACATATACTTGATATAGTACTTGAGTTTTTTATTAAATAAACTCCTTCTTTAGAACCTTTTATTTTCTTTGAACTTTTAGCATGGAATGTTGCTTCTTTACCTGTTAATACAGCAGTACCTATTAAGTCAAATAAAATACCTATTATAGTAAATATCAGAGATAATAATATTAATAGGTAAACATTTTTACAATTATCAACAATTATGTTTGAAACGGTACTAAAGATTAATGCTATAAAAAAAGTCATTACAAATGCTTTTATTATCCAATTATCTTTTTTCATTTCTTTTTTTAAATTTAACTCCCTTTGGTTTTTTGTATGGAATATCATAAATTAATTTTACGGCTTTGGTCGAGTCGAATTTCTCTAGTATTTACCCTTGGTTACCCGTAGGCGATTTCTCTTTAAAAATACTAACCATTAGTTACCTTAAATGATCACTCGATCACCACTTAGTCCGCACTTCAATCTTTATAATATAGACACACTAGAGATTTTCTCAAACAAACGATTAACTACTTTTATTCGCTTTTGCAATTTGTTTTTCAATTGCTATCCCAACAAATCACTCACGACATGCGTGTTCATCATCGCCGAATTGATAAAAGGACTTGGGATGTATGCCATTACATCTTCTCCTTAAATCTAAAATTATATAAGTGCCCCAATCTGGGCGAAAGAAGCATCAAATATAAAGTTTCTTTTTACGCAATTAGTGGATTTTTAGCCCCACCTTCTAGTAGTATGTTTGACTAGCATAGTGCTCCATACGTGATACATTATAACACAAAATTATTTTTTTGTCAAAATTCGCCTCTTTGAGGCTTCTCTTTTTAGTCTTCTTTCAGCACGTTTTTTCTCTATTTTTTTCTCTCTTGTTATTGCTACTGTTGCTGAAACTATTTCCATTATATTATTTAATATACCTACATAAGCTTGTACTTGTAAGTTATATAATATCCATATAAATCCACATATACCAAATACATATTTAAATACTCTTGGATTTTTATGAGATGCTCCTATAGTATATGATATTGAAATAATTAAAGGTATAAATGATAATACATTTCTATATGTTAAATATGCAAATATAAGTACTAGTGATAATATAAAGATTACTGCTTTTAGAGGTATCTTTTTTCTTTTTTTATCGTATTGATAAAATATAAAGTTTCTTAATACTGCTATTAGACATGGGAATAATGCTTCATATGCAAATAATAATGAATACTGTAATGAGTAAAATATATTTGCAATCATTTGTACTAATAATATATGTTTTTTCTTTCTACATTGAACTGAGAATATTACTAATAACATAGCAATAATACCAGCTAATTGTGCATATAATACATTCATATTCTATTCTCCTTATTTAATTATATTCTTTTTTTATAATAAATGAAATAGTATTAATTTCTTTTTTTTAATTATTGTGCTATAATTACAATTATTAAAGAAAGGAGAGGATACTATGAGTTTTATTAAAGAAACTGAGAAGTATGTTAATGATGTAATTAAGAAATGTGGTTATGAAATTGATAATGTAATATTGGAGTCCTCTTCGAGACGCGATTTAGGGGAATTTCAAATTAATTGTTGTATGAATCTTGCTAAGAAATATGGTAAGAATCCAAGGGAAATAGCTGATCAAATTACTAAAGAATTTGATGATAGATTTGTTAATGTTAATATAGCTGGACCTGGTTTTATAAATATTAGTATTTCAGATACTTATTTACTTAATTATATTAATGAATCAATTAATAATTTTGATAACTTAATTGATAAAGAAGAAGAAAAAACTATAATAGTAGATTATGGTGGGGCTAATGCTGCTAAAGCATTACATGTTGGCCATATGAGAACTGCTAATATTGGTGAGTCATTAAAAAGACTTGCTAAAGTATTAGGCCATAAGACTATTGGAGATGTTCATTTAGGAGATTTAGGTAGACAATCAGGAATGGTTATTTCTGAAATTAAGAAAAGAAAACCTGATTTATGTTATTTTGATCCTGAATATAAAGGTGAATATCCTAAGTTAGAAATTACACCTGATGAATTAGCTGAATATTATCCTGCTGCAAGTAATGCTGCTAAGGAAGATCCTGAAAGAATGGAAGAAGTTAGAAAAATAACTGCTTTAGTTGATGAAGGTATTGAACCATATATAAGTATGTGGAAAGATATTGTAGAAGTATCTAAAGAAGTTATTAAGAAAACTTATGATTATTTAAATTGTGATTTTGATTTATGGGAAGGTGAACTTAGTTCATTAAATTATATTGATTCTACTTTAGAAGTATTAAATCCATATATGTATGAATCTGATGGTGCTAAAGTAATTGATGTTAAGAAAGATGATGATAAGAATGAGATACCACCATTAATCGTTATTAAAAATGATGGAGCATCTATTTATGCTACTCGTGATTTATCTACAATATATCATAGAGTTGAGGAATATAATCCTGATGAAATATGGTATGTTGTTGATATGAGACAAGCATTATATTTTGAACAAGTATTTAGAGCATCTTATAAATCTGGTCTTGTTAGAGATGATGTTGTTTTAGCTCACTATTGGAATGGTACTATGAATGGTAAAGATGGTAAACCATTTAAAACAAGAGATGGTGGAGTATTACAACTTGATGATTTAATTGGTCAAGTTAAAGAAGAAATTCTTAAGAAGATGAATAGATATGAATCAGATGATGAAAAGAATGAGATTGCTGATAAATTAACTGTTGCTACATTAAAGTTTGCTGATTTATCTCCATATCGTACTACTGATTATATATTTGATATAGAAAAATTTTGCTCATTTGAGGGTAAAACAGGGCCATATTTACTATATTCTATGGTGCGTATTAAGTCTATATTAGAAAAAGCAAATAAGTCTAATTTAACTATTAATTCTATTTATAGTGATACTCAAAGAGATATCTATATTAAAATATTAGAATTATCTAAAGTTATGAAGAAAGCTTATACTGAAAAAACATTAAGTTATATATGTGAATATTTATATGAATTATGTAGTTTATTTAATAAATTCTATTCTGAATGTAATATTTTAAATGAAAAAGATGAAGTTAAACAAAATAGTTATTTAGCTTTATTACAATTAATTTATAATGTTTCTTATAATTTGCTTGATGTTTTAGCTATAGAAATACCAAATAAGATGTAAAAAGTATCACTTTAAGTGATATTTTTTATTTAACTTGTTGTTTATTTAAAAAACATGTGATATAATACGTTCGAACGAAAAGTTCCTTGCTTCTAATTCGTTAGAAGCCGTTAGACCAAAAGGAGGTGTTATAATGCGTAAATATGAAATAATGTTTATCGTTAGAGCTGACATTGATGAAAAGACTATTAAAGATACAGTTAAGTCATTTGAAAAAGTACTTACTGATATGAAATCTAAAATTGTTAATTCAAAAGAAATGGGACAAAAGAAATTAGCTTATCCTATTAAAAATCAAGTTAGAGGAAACTATTATGTTCTTAATGTAGAAGCTACTTCTGCAGCTGTTAAAGAATTTGATAGAAAAGCTAAAATTGATGAAAACATTTTAAGACATATTGTCATAAATGAAGAGGAGTAGTTAATGAATAAGATTATACTAGTCGGAAGACTAACAAGAGATCCTGAACTTAGAAGTATGAATAATGGCAGCTCAGTTGCAAATTTTTCAGTAGCTGTTAATAGAAATTTTAAAAATAGAGAAGGAAATTATGATGCTGATTTCTTTACATGCGTAGCATATAGAAACTCTGCTGAATTTGTTTCTAAATATTTTAAAAAAGGTAATATGATTCTTGTTGAGGGTAGACTTCAAAATAGAAGTTATGATGCTCAAGATGGATCTAAGAGATATGTTACTGAAGTTATAACAGAAAATGTAGAATTCGTTGGTGGAAGAAACGAAAATAGTGGTAGTACAACTACTAATAATGATTTCGATTCTTATATGGATGCACCTGCACCAGATCCAATGGATAGTATGCCAGAATATGATATTCCTAAGTCTGATCCATATGAAAATTATGATAAAGAAATATCACTAAGTGATAATGATTTACCATTCTAAGGAGGAAAATAATGGCAGAATTTTATAGAAGAAAAAAAATATGTCAAATGTGCGCTGGTAAAAGTGTTGATTACAAAGATGTTATGATTGTATCTAAATATATCAATGAAAAAGGTAAAATCTTACCTAGAAGAATGACTGGAGCTTGTGCTAAACATCAAAGACATATTGCAAATCAAATTAAGAGAGCAAGATATATGGCTTTATTACCATATACTAAATAAAAAAGAGTTAAAATTTAACTCTTTTTTTTAATCTCTGTTTCTCATTGCTAGTAATCTTACTATTTGTAATGTTGTTGCTAAGAATGCAGCTACATAGGTAAATGCTGCAGCATTAAGTACTACATCAGTTCCTTTTATATCAGTGTCGCTTATTATTCCACATGCAACTAATTCGTTTTTAGCTCTTTTAGATGCATTGAATTCTACTGGAAGTGTTACTAATTGAAATAATAGACCACCTAGTAATAATACAATACCTATATCAAATAATTCAAGCGCTCCTAAAAATAATCCTAAAAATAATAATATAGTAGATGCTCTTGATGTGAAATTTACTATTGGTACTAAAGCAGTTCTAAATTTTAAGAATGAATAACTTTCTTTATGTTGTATTGCGTGTCCTACTTCGTGTGCTGCAACTGCTAATGATGCAATTGATGTACCTTCTGGGTCTGATAATACAACTGTTTTACTTCTTGGGTCATAATGATCACTTAATGTTCCACCAATACTTCCAATTCTTACGTCTGTTAATCCATGTTTATCAAGTATTGTTCTTGCTACATCTTTACCTCTTAAATTAGCACTATTTCTAACATTTTTATATTTTGCATAACTACTATTAACTTTGGCATTTGCTATAAGTGGTAGTAGTATAATAATTATTACTAGTATTATATCCATTTAAATCACCTAATCTAATAATAACATTTTATTGTGAAAATTTAAAGAAATAAAAAAAGAGTATTTTGAATACTCTTTTTAATTTACTATATAACCATTGCAAGAATAATTGTAGCTAGTACTATTACTAATAGTGCTAAAACAAGTTTCCAAGTTTTTGCTAACCATTCTTTATATGGTATACCTAAATAACTTAACCCTAATACTAGAGTTGCACTTGTAGGTGCTACGAACATTGTAAGACCAAAAATTCCTTGAATTAATAATGATGTTACTTGAACGCTAGCTCCTTCAGCAGCTATTTGAGGGATAACATAATTTGCTACATATAACATATCGCTATGTAATAGAGAACCTAAGAACATAGTTATTGAACTAAAGAAAATATTGAAATTTTCAGTAGCATTTAATATGAAGTTTGCAATTGTTGGATAGAACATTGTATTACCTGCGAAGTATACAACACTGTATGAGAACATTACTAATACAGCTGGTCCTAAAATCTTTTTAGCACCGTCTACCATAGCATTAAATATTTCACCAAATTTAATTCTATAGATCATACCGATTAATATTGCAGCTAGTAAACATACAATACTCATTTCAGCATAATACCATTCACCAAATGCACTTACTGTTCCTATGATAGCAGATAAGATTGAGAAATCATTAATTGTTACTTTAGCAATTGATTCATTGAATTCAGCAAATGCTTTAATTCCAAATGTAGTTTCCCAATTTGTACAAGCAAGAATTAATAATACAAACATTAATCCAAATATTACCATTAGTGGTATTACTGAATATTTATTTGATTTCTTTTCTCCAATGAACATATCATCATCGATTTTTTCATCAGTTACTTTAGTTCTTTTTGCTTTGTATAGATAGAATACTAATACAGCATATGATAGAACTAACATAATTAATTTATATGCGATTGCAGTAGTGAAGTCACCACCTAATTGTTCATTTACAATACCAACCATTGTGTAACTTGTTGTACTACCGATTGTACCAATTAACATTGATCCGAATGTAGCAACACAAGCAGTAACTTTATCATAACCTAATAATAAGATTATACTTATTACAAAAGGCATAAATATGAATAAAATTAATGAATAGTTAAATACTGAAGTTAGTCCAACTATTACAAATGTTAATACTGCTAAGAATAATAATTCCTTTCCTTTTAAACTATTTGCTATTCTTTCTAACCAAGCTCTATATTTACCAGTTTTACCTAGAACACCATATAATGCTCCAGTTGCTAATATAAGAGCAGCGATTTGAATAAAGTATTGGAATTCAAATGTTCCAAATAATAATTGGAAGAAATCGAAGAATCCAACGCTATATTTACCAAGGTCAGCAAGTTCTCCTGCGTTGAAGTATCCAGCTGGTACTAACCAAGTGATTACAACAAGGCAAAGTAGCATAAACATGATTATTTTAAATAATCCAGTTTTTTTCATATATATAATCCTCCTTGTAAATATTATATAACAAAAAAAGTCCTATTTACAAGGAAAATAGGGCTTTTTATTTATTTTTCACTTATATGTTTTTCTATTTTTTCTAAGGTTTGATTGAATTCATCTAATGTTTTGCAAGTTACTAGTTCTTGTTTTAATTCTTTTGTTTTTGGAATATATTTTAAGTACCATAAAGCATGTGTTTTTATTTCTAATAATGCTTTTCTTTCACCTTCATTTTCAATTAATAAATTAAGATGTTTTTTTAACATATTTAATCTATCTTCAGTTGTTGGTGGTGCTACTTCTTTATTATTCTCAATATATTCTACACACTCTTTTATTATCCATGGGTTGCCAAGAGTTGCTCTTCCTATCATAACTGCATCACATTTAGTTTCTTCTAACATTCTTTTAGCGTCTTCTTTTGTTTTAATGTCTCCATTACCTATAACTGGTATATTTACTGCTTCTTTGACTTGTTTTATGTAATCCCAATTAGCATTTCCGGTATAACCTTGTTCTCTTGTTCTAGGATGAATTGCTATAGCTGATGCACCTGCTTTTTCTATTAATTTAGCAACTTCTACACAGTTAATTGTTTTATCGTTCCATCCACTTCTTATTTTTACTGTAACGGGAGTATTTATATTTTGTACTACTGCAGATACTATTTCATATATTTTATTTAGGTTTTTTAATAATCCAGATCCTGCTTGTGATTTTAATGCTACTTTAGGTACTGGGCATCCCATATTTATATCTATAATATCTGGTTTTATATTTTCTTCAACGTATTTAGCTGCTTTTATAAAACTATCTACATCGCTACCAAATATTTGAATACTAATAGGTCTTTCTTCTTCACTTATTTTTAATAAATCAAGTGTATTTTTACTATTATATATTATACCCATATTACTTACCATTTCTGAATATATTAATCCTGGATTCATACTTTTAATAATTTTTCTGTATGTTTGATTAGATACTCCAGCCATTGGTGCAAATACTATTCTATTTTTAATTTCTACATCTTTTATTTTCCACATAAAATTTCCTCAAGAATAATTTATCATTTTATTTAATTAAATACAATAAAAAAAGTGACTAATTAGCCACTTTTTGTTTTGATGTTACTTGACAACTTATATTAGATGTCATACCTATAAATGAATATTTAATAGAGCCATCTGCTAAAGTTTCTTTAGTAGGAGTTATGCCTCCGCAAGATATATTATCTATTTCAAAACCATCATCTGCTTTTAAAGTAAATGTACCAGTTTTTCCTTCTTCAACTTTTTGTGATGTAGAACCTGATGTTATTTTAATTGTATCTGGTAATGTTGTTATATCTAAATTATATTTAGTTAATTCAACTTTTTTAAATTTAACAGTACATTCTGTATTACTTGTTAGTTTTTCTATTGTTATTTTATTATCTTCATATACCGCAGTTTGATTATTAGTACATGATACTGTTGGTTTTTCATAACCAGCTTTAGGCTGTACTATTGCTGAAATACTATCTCCATATTTAGCTGTTTCTGTTGTATTACCAGTTCCATTAGTAACTTTTACATCTAAAGTTAGATTTTGTATTCCAAATACTACTTTACAAGTTACATCTTTTGTAATTGCATTTATTGATAAGGTATTATCTCCAGCATTCCATGTTGCTTCTTTATTATCAGAACATGTTACTTCTTGGAATTCATATCCTTCATTTGGAGTTATTGTAAATATTCCATTTCCTTCTCTATCAATTAGTTTTTGATTGTCAGGGCTTTCAACTCCGTTAGTAACTGTTAATGTAACTTCATATTTTGCTTTTACAAAGTATAGGTCACATTCACTGTTTTTTATTTCACTTGGTGTAAATGTCCATGTTGCTTCATCCCAAGATCCTGTTACATCATTTGAACACACGAAATGTGATAATTTATATATAACATTAGTGGTAGTTGTACCATCTTCATTTGTTATTACTTCATTTTGTGGCATTGTATCTTGTATTTCTTCTTCTAAGTAATAAACATAATTTATTTTTTGTTCTGGTACTGGATCTGGTGTTTGTGTTGGATCAACTCTATTTGAGTCATGTATATAACCAACGACTCCACCTGCTGCACTACCAAGTATTCCTATTATTAATAGTGTTAGTATAAGAATTCTTTTCATACTAGACAACCTCCATATTATTTATTATATAATTATTTTATTATTATATGCTTTTTTTGTCAAGACGGAAGGAATTAGAAAAGTGTAAAAAACATTTGACTTTTTGCAATTCTTTTTATATAATATTCCCGGTACATTTGAATCCGATGCAATTTCTGTGGGATAGAAAGTTATAGTTGCAAATATAACAGCAAAGGACATCAAAGAAGGGAAAATTAAAAATGAAGACATTTATGTTAAGAAAAGAAGATGTTGAACATAAGTGGTATATTATTGATGCAGAAGGAAAAACTTTAGGTAAAGTTGCAGCATTAGCAGCATCAGTATTAAAAGGAAAAAATAAACCAACTTATACTCCTCATGTTGATTGTGGAGACAACATTATTATTGTTAATGCTGAAAAGGTTGTTTTAACTGGTAATAAGTTAGACAAGAAAATGTATTATAATCATAGTGGATATCCAGGTGGATTAAGAGAAAGAAATGCTAAAACTATGATTGAAAAATATCCAGTAGAAATGGTTGAAAGAGCTATTAAAGGTATGCTTCCTAAAAACAGATTAGGTAGACAAATGTATAAGAAATTATTTGTTTACGCTGGTAGTGAACATAAACATACAGCTCAAAAACCAGAAAGTTTAGAGGTAAAGTAATATGGCAGAAAAGAATAAATTTACAGCAATCGGAAGAAGAAAAAGAAGTGTTGCTAAAGTAACTTTAACTCCAGGAAAAGGAAATATAACAGTTAATGGTAAAGATGTTAAAGATTATATGCCTTATGAAACATTAGTTATGGATTTAGTTCAACCTTTAGAAATGACTGAATCATTAGAAAAATATGATATCATTGTTACTGTTAAAGGTGGAGGATTCTCAGGACAAACTGGAGCAATTAGATTAGGTATTGCAAGAGCATTAATGTTAGCTAATTCTGCTGATAGACCAGTATTAAAAGCTAATGGTATGGTTACTCGTGATGCAAGAATCAAAGAAAGAAAGAAATACGGACTTAAGAAAGCTCGTAGAGCACCTCAATTTAGTAAACGTTAAGATTTACAAATTATTAAGTTTGTTAAAGCCCATTTTGGGCTTTTTTATTTTATCTAATATGATATAATCATAATAGGAAGGAGATATTCATATGGCAAAAGATAATAATAATGTTGCAAGATTTTTATTAACTTTCTTTTTAGGTTGGATTGGTAGTTTAATTATTAACTGTACTAATTTAAAACCTGCTGGTTATAGAAGTAGAACTGCTGCTTATTTCTTCTTATCTATGGTTACTTTTGGTATTTATGGATTAGTTGCAAGTATCTGTAATCTAACTTTTGATCCTGCTAAAGAAAAAAATATTGGTTACGCAAAAGAATAAATATAATAAAGCCCATTTTGGGCTTTTTTATTTTGTTTATAATTTTATATATAGTTAATAATATAAATGTGTTAATTTTTTGAAAAAATAAGTAAATCTATTTTAAATTTATATTTAAGATGTTATAATTTTATCATAGGAGAGTGATTGAATGTCTGCTAAAATATTTAAAACTATCGAAGAGCAAATTGATATTTTAAAAGCTAAGGGTATGATAATTAATGACTATGATAAGACTAAGGAAATATTGCTAAGAGAAAATTATTTTTTTATCAATGGATATCGTTCTCCGTTTTTAGAAACCGCTTCTAAAAAATTTGTTGAAGGTACTACATTTGAAGAAATGTATGCTTTATTTACTTTTGATAGATATTTTAGAAATATTATTTTTAAGAATGTTTTAATAGTAGAAAATAACTATAAATCTATTTTTAGTTATGTAATAAGTAAAAAATATGGTTATAAAGAAAAGGATTATTTAAATCCTATTAACTTTGATCGTAGTAAAGAAAAAAATAGACAAATTAATGATGTTATAAGAAAACTTAAGAGACAAATTAGAATTAATGGGTATCAACATCAAGCAACTAGCCATTATATTAATAATTATGGTTACATTCCAATGTGGGTTGGTGTTAAAGTATTAAGTTTTGGTCTTATGAGTGAATTATTTACTATTTTAAAACAAGAAGATCAAGAAGAAATTGCTTCTTATTATAAAGTTAATGATGAAGAGTTAGAAGATTATTTATCTGTTTTATCTAGTTATAAAAATTTATGTGCTCATGAAGATATTTTATATAATCATGAAACACAAAGAGGTATTACTGATACTAAATATCATTTAATGTTAGATATACCTAAAGTAGAAGATGAATATATTTATGGTAAACACGATTTATTTGCTTTAATTATTATATTAAAACAATTATTAAGTGAAGATGATTTTAAAATGATGATGAATGAAATTGATTATGAAATTGATAGATTATCATCTAAATTAAGAAGTATTGATATTAAGAAAGTTTTATATAGAATGGGGTTCCCTGATAATTATAAACAAATTTCATATATTGAATAGGAGGAAATTTTGAAAAATAAAGTTTGGGTTGTGGTTGTTGTAGCTATGATTTCTGCTTTACTTGGATGTTTATTATCTTTTGGAATTGTTTATGCATATCCGAATTTAGTTGTTGATATAGTTACTAAAACTGAAAAGGTAGTAAATGTTAATGAAGAAGGTATTTCTTCTGGAGTAGATGCGGTAATTAGTAGTGTAGTGGTTGTAGAAAACTATCAAAGAAATAAATTAGCTGGTATTGGATCTGGTTTTGTATATGATGCGGAAGGTTATATTATGACTAATCATCATGTTGTTGAAGATGCTAGTGAAATAAAAGTTATTTTATATAGTGGAGAGACTGTTAGTGCTACAGTTGTAGGAAGTGATGAATACGCTGATATAGCTGTTATTAAAATTGATAAAAAATATGTCTCTACTATAGCTAAATTAGGTAATAATGAAAAAATGAAATTAGGAGATACTGTATTTACTATTGGTTCTCCTGTTGATACAGATTATGCTGGTACTGTAACTAGAGGTATTCTTAGTGGTAAGAATAGAATGGTTGAAGTATCTGTAAGTGGTGGTTCATCCGACTGGATTATGAATGTTATGCAAACTGATGCAGCAATTAATCCAGGCAATAGTGGAGGACCTTTATGTAATGTAAGTGGTGAAGTAATAGGTATTAATACATTAAAGTTAGTTGAGGATGAGATTGAAGGTTTAGGATTTGCTATACCAATCGAAGATGCATTAACTTATGCAAGAAAGATTGTGAATGGTGAAAAAATACAAAGAGCTTTCCTTGGAATTCAAATGACTGATATATCTAATTCGTATTCTTTATATACTAGTGGAATAAGATTAGATGATGATATTACTTCAGGAGTAATAGTTATTGAAACTTCTTCTGATGGACCTAGTGCTAAAGCAGGTATTAAGAAAGGCGATGTAATTGTTAAGATTGGTAGTAATGAAGTTAGTAATGTAGCCGAATTAAGATACTACTTATATCGTAATTATGAACCTAATGATAAAGTTGAAATTGTAATTAATAGAGATGGTAAAATACAATCTATTGAAGTTACATTAGGAGTGAGCGAATAAGTTTACTCCTTTTTATTGAAAAAAAAAAGTTAATATTTTATAATTAATATATTGAAAATAGGGATGTGTGATATGAATAAAGATTATGAATTTATGGATAAGAAAAAAGTTCTAAAAGATTTAGATACGTCTTTAAATGGATTAAAAGAAACAGAAGCTAAAAGAAGATTAGCTAAATATGGATTAAATGAACTTCCTAAGGAAAAAAGAAAAACTGTAGTTCAAATATTTTTTGGTGCATTTAAAGATCCAATTATTTATGTATTAATAGTTGCTGCTATTTTATCTGCTGTAGCAAATGAAGTTATTGATGCTATAGCTATTGCATTTATTATTTTAATTGATGCTTTCGTTTCTACTATTCAGGAATATAGAGCAGAAAAGAATTCAGAAGCTCTTAAGAATTTGATTAAAGTTAAAGTTAAAATTATTCGCGATAATAGACATTATGAAATAGATTCATCTAAAGTTGTTCCAGGAGATATTATGGTTATTGAACCTGGTACACAAATATCTGCTGATGCTAGAATATTAAGTTGTAATAATTTAACAGTTAATGAATCAGTTCTTACTGGTGAAAGTATTGGCGTTGTTAAAGATGATAAAGAATCAGAATTAGGTGATGACTCTAAAAAATGTATATTATTTGCTGGTACATCTGCTTTAACTGGTAGAGCAATGGCTGTTGTTATTGGTACTGGTTTAGATACTGAAATTGGTAAGATTGCTGAAAAAGTTACTACAACTGAAGAAAGTAAATCTCCATTAACAATTAGAATGGAAAAATTCTCAAAACAAATTTCAACTTTAATAGTTATTATTTCTATAATTATTGGAGCTGTTCTTATATCTAAAAATTATGAACCACTTGAAATATTTTTATCAGTAGTTGCACTTAGTGTTTCTGCGATGCCTGAAGGATTACCTTTAGCTCTTACTATGGCACTAACTATTGGTTCAAATAGAATGGGCAAAAGAAAAGTTATTGTTAAAAAATTAAACTCAGTTGAAAGTTTAGGTAGTTGTACTGTAATTGCTAGTGATAAAACTGGTACATTAACAGTTAATCAACAAACTGCTAAAAAGATATTATTCCCTAATGGAGACTCTTTTGATGTAGAGGGAAATGGTTATAATGATGAAGGTAATGTAATTCCTAATGGAAATGCTGATATAGAAGATGCTAAATATATTTCTAAATTGGGTCTTTATAATAATGAAGCTAGTTTAGAAAAGAGAAAAAGTAAATGGGAATGTTTTGGAGATTCAATTGATATTGCATTCTTAGCTTTATCTCATAAATTAGATACTCATAATACAGGATTTAAAATTGTAAGTGAAATTCCTTATGAATCTGAAAAGAAATTCTCTGCAGTATTTTATAAAAATGGTGATAAAGTTAGATGTACTGCTAAAGGTTCACTTGAAGTTATTTTAGATTTTTGTACACATCAATATGAAAATGGTAAAGAAAAGAAATTAGATAGAGAAGCTATTATTAAACAAAATGAAGAATTAGCTGCTTCTGGATATAGAGTTATTGCTATATGTGATGGTGAAACATCTAAAGCTGATAAATATACTCAAAAAGAAGTTAAAGGACTAACTTTTGTTGGGTTAGTTGGATTTATTGATCCAGTTAGAAAAGAAGTTGTTTCTTCGATAGAAAGTTGTAAAAAAGCTGGTATTAAAGTTATTATGATAACTGGTGATCATGCATTAACTGCTTATGCTATTGGTAAAGAACTTGGTATGGTAACAGAACTTGATGAAGTTGTTACTGGAAACGAACTTGAAAAATATGTTGATGATCCTAAAAAATTAGATAAATTTATAAAAAATATTAAAGTATTTGCAAGAGTTACTCCAATTCAAAAATTAAAAATTGTTGAATCTTTAGAAAGATGTGGAGAATATGTTGCGGTTACTGGTGATGGTGTAAATGATGCACCTGCTATTAAGATGGCTAATATTGGTGTTGCTATGGGTAGTGGTACTGATGTTGCTAAAGAAACAGCTAAGATGATTATTATTGATGATAATTTTACATCTATAGTTGCTGGTATTGAAGAAGGACGTAATGCTTATTCAAATATTAGAAAAATATCAATTATGTTATTATCTTGTGGTTTTGCTGAAGTTTTATTCTTTGTATTATCTATAATATTTAACTTACCATTACCACTTGTTGCTATACAATTATTATGGCTTAATATTGTTACTGATGGATTACAAGATATGGCTCTTTCTTTTGAAAAAGAAACTGATACTATTATGAATGATAAACCTAGAAGTACTAAAGAAAGTTTATTTGAAAAAGAATTAATTAAACAAACATTAATATCTGGTGCGTTTATTGGTTTATTAGTATTTGCTGTATGGTTTGTATTAATTAATGTTATGAATATGGAAGTTGCTCATGCAAGAGGATATGTTTTAGCATTAATGGTATTTATTCAAAATGTTCATGTGCTTAATTGTAGAAGTGAAAGTAAGAGCGTATTTAAAAATAGTTTATTAAAGAATCCATTTGTTATATTTACAATAATGGGTAGTATTTTATTACAAGTATTAATTATGGAAGTACCTATATTATCTAAATTTTTACAAACATATAATGTACCTTGGGCTCATATGTTTATACTATTTGGTATTTCATTATCTGTACTTGTTGTTATGGAAGTATATAAATATTTTAAAAGAAAAAGAAATTAATGATATAATACATTTATAGGAGGTTATTTATGAAGAAAAACATATTAATGTTAATTAATGGGTTTGGTGTTGAACAACCAGGGTCTTATGATATATATTCAGCTGATTTAATGCCTAATATGGATAAACTTGTTAAAGAAAAATTATTTTCATCATTAAGCACATTAGATTTAGATTATAAAGCTGGTTATAGAAACTTCAGTATTGGTGTTAGAGAACCTCTTGCATATAGTATTGTTGAAAATAAAATTAAAGCTTTAGAATATAAAGAAAATCAACATTTAAAATATATAATTTCTCAAGTAGCTCAATTAAAATCTAAACTACATATTATATGTTATTGGGATAATGATAAAACAATTGATCAATTAATAACTTATATAAAAGAAATTCAATTATATCCGGATATAGATTTATATGTTCACTTTGTATTAACACAAAGATCAATGAATGATTATAAAAATATTGAATCAGGATTTACTAGATTAAGTTTTGAATTATCTAAAAAACTTAAAATAGGTGTTGTTACTGGAGAAGAAACTTTTAACAAGTTACTAACATGTAAAGATTTTATCAAAACATTTGTTAGTGGTGCTGGTGAAAAGTGGACAGATATTGAAAAGAAAATTACTGTATTAAATCAAACTAAATGTTTCCCATATAATGCTAGAACATTTGTTATGGATGAAACATTTAGACTTGCTAATAATGATCAAATATTATTCTTTAATTATTCTAATGTAGATATTACATTATTTAAGAAAGAATTACTTACTCAAACAGTTACAAGTTATGATTATGATACAATTAAATATTATTCTTTATTCCCAGTAAAGAGTGATGAAAATGTTCCATTTATGTATAATTTTGCTGTTTCATCTACATATGCTTTAAATTCATTAAAGTCTATAGGTGCTAAAGCATTAATAATGGATGAAAAAGATAAATGTTCTCAAATTAATTATTATATGACTGGTCTTAGAAATACAGTTGATCCAGATTTAAAATATGTATCTACTGATGATGGATTTATATATGAACCAGATAGATTAATTGAGACAATTAAACAATATCCACAAGAATTAATAATTATTAATTATGAAATAGATACTTGTAAAAAAGTAGAAGAAATAGAAGATAGACTTAGAAAAATTGATGCTGTTATTGGTAAATTAGATGAATATGTTAATCAAAATAATTCTATGTGTTTAATGATTTCATCTTTATATGGAATTGAAAAAGAATTATTTAATGAAAAGCATCAATTATGTAGAATTAATTTTTCAGTTAGAGTTCCTATATTAGTTGATGATAAAGAATATAGTAAATCTGGTTATTCATTAGCTGAAGGTTCAACTTATGATTTATCTCAAACTATATTTAAGAATATTAATATTGGTTATAATTGTAATAGTTTAATTAGAAAGAAATCTAATTTACTATCATTCTTATATAAAAAACCTAAAAAGGAGGAAACTAAATGAAAAAGACAACATTAAGAAGATTTTGGGCTTATGTTATTGATATTATGATTGTTACTTTTATCAGTAGTATGTTCTCGTATATTCCAATTCTAAATCCTAAATTAGATGAATATGAGGCTAAATATAATGAATATATGGAAGAATATACATCATTATTAGAAACTATGGATACTGAAACTCTTAATTTAGATCATTTAAGTGATTTAACATATGAATTTACTAAAGCAGGTATTTATATTTCTTTAATTACTGTTGTTATTACAGCATTATATTTCACAGGATTTCAATATATTAATAAAGGGCAAACAATTGGTAAGAAGTTAGTTAAGATTAAAGTAGTTTCTACTAAAGATAAATTAACATTTAAACAAGTGTTAATAAGAACTTTAATTTGTGATAGTATATTAACTTCTACTATTACATTAATTTTATTAGGATTTGCTTCTAAGAGTGTATATTTAAATGTTAGTCAATATGTATCTATGTTAGATATGTGTTTAATATTTGGATGTATTATATTTGCGTTATTTAGAGAAGATGGAATGGGTCTTCATGATTTAATTGCAAGTACTAGAGTAGTATTTGATACTCAAGAAGAAACTGAACCTATTAAAGAAGCAAAAATAGTTGAAGAAGTAGAAGCAGAGAAAGTTAAAGTTGTTAAGAAGAAATCTACAGCTAAGAAAAAGGTGAATAAAGATGAATAATGTTATTATAGGCATAGCTAATGATCATCATGGAATTGAACTTAAAAATAAAATTATAAATTATCTACAAGAAAAAGGTATTTCATGTGTAAATTATGGAAGTAATGAAGTAGATAATGTTGATTATATTGATTATGCTGTTAAGTTATGTAATGGCGTAAATAGTAAAGAAGTTACATTAGGTATATTAATATGTGGAACTGGTATTGGTATGAGCATTGCTGCTAATAAGATTAATGGTATTAGATGTGCAAAAGTTGCTACACCAAGAGAAGCTAGTTTATGTAAAGAACATAATTTTGCTAATGTAATTGCATTATCTGAATATACTGAAAATGTATATGAAATTGTTGATAACTTTATTAATACTTTAAATTCAACTGAAGAAAGACATATTAGAAGAGTAGAAAAGATTAATAATTTAAAATAATGTGAATAAAATATACTATGAGAGATAAAATCATAGTATTTTTTATTGCATTAGTTTCTTTAATAGTTAGTTATTATGATAAAGAATTTGTTATTATTGAAGAACCTATTATTGAATCAAAAGAGACTGATATTTTAAAAGATTATTTAATAGGTGTTGTTGCATGTGAAATGCCTGCTTCGTTTAATTATGAGGCTTTAAAAGCTATGAGTGTTGCTGCTAGAACATATACAATGTATAAATTAAATAAAGATAGTGATTATGATATTTATAATAATAATGATCAGTGTTATATAACAGTTGATGATATGAAAGATAAATGGGATAACCAGTTTAATAAATATTATAATATTATTGAGAATGCCGTTAATGACACTAATAATATTTATATGACTTATAAAGATGAAATAATAATACCATTTTATTTTTCTATTTCGAATGGATATACAGAAAATGTTGAAAATGTATTTAGTCAAAAACTAGATTATTTAGTTACAGTAGATAGCTCTTTTGATAGTAAGTATGATTATAAGAGTGATTTAATTAAAATGAGTTTAAAAGATTTTTTAGATAAATTAGATATAAAAAATACATCTATTATTGATATTGAAGTAAAAAGAAATAAAAGTAATAGAGTAGATTATGTTTATATAAATGATAAGAAGTTTAAGGGTACTAAATTTAGAACTCTTTTAGGTCTTAGATCTACTGATTTTAATATTACTATTGATAATGATATTGTTAAAATTGAAACTAAGGGTTATGGTCATGGTGTTGGTATGAGTCAATATGGAGCAAATGTACTTGCTAATAAGGGTTATACATATGATGAAATATTAAAATATTATTATACTGGTATAAATATTGAGTATAATTAGTTTATTTTTGTTCACTCTATTATTAGGAGAGTGAATATGAATAAATATGCTAAAGCAATAGTTCCAACTGTATATATTTGTCTTGTTGGAATAATGATAATGTGTTTTATATTACTTATTAGTGGAATTAAAAATTATGTTAATGAATCTTTTAATTATAATTACACATTAGATAATGTTATTGAGGATGTAGTACCTGTTGTTAAAACTGAATCAGATGAAATTATAAGACCATATTTATCTGATAATGTTAAAGTTGGTAAATATTATTATGATTTTGAATCAGATGAAATTTCACAAGAGAATTCTCTTCTTTATTATGAAGGTATTTATATGCAAAACAATGGAGTAGATTATGTATCAAATGATAAGTTTGATATTGTATCTATATTAGATGGTGAAGTTATTGAAACAGATACTAATGAATATTATGGTAATACTTTAACTATTAAACACAATGATAACTTAATTACTGTTTATAGTAATATAACAGAAGTGCTTCCTAGTGTTGGATATAAAGTTTCACAAGGAGAAATAATAGCTT
This sequence comes from Bacilli bacterium, assembly GCA_045535005.1. Classification (GTDB taxonomy): domain Bacteria; phylum Bacillota_I; class Bacilli_A; order RF39; family UBA660; genus CAG-1000. The sequence continues at coordinate 1,028 of JAZSKU010000083.1, read as the reverse complement.
TATCAGATAAAGTTAATTCAAAAGACAATAATTATATGCTGCATTTTGAAGTATATTATAAGGGAGAACATATAGACCCAGAGAATTTATATACTATCAAGGTTAGTGATTTACAATAAACATTTGTTTATTGTTTTTTTATGAGTATAAACTTGATTCGTGATTTTTGTTATGTTATTATTAATTTTAGAGTCGAGGCGATGTTAATGGTAAATTTTGTTGTAGTAGATGATAATTCTTTATATGTAAGTAAGATTGAAAAACTAGTAGTTACTTACATGATGAATAATAAAATAGATTTTCATATTGAAGTTTTTAATGATTATACTGCGGATTTACTAAAATACATTAAGAAAAATAAAAAGAATACTATTTATATAATAGATTTAGAGTTACCTAATGGTGATGGTATAGATGCAGCTAGATACATAAGAAATGAAGTAAATGATTGGATTAATCCAATCATTATTTTAACAGCGCATACTTCATTATATTTTGAAGTGTATAAACAAAGATTACAAGTTTTAGACTTTATAGGTAAGTGTGAATGTGTTAATAAAAATCTATTAGAAAATATAGATATATGTTTGAGAATGTTTAACATTAATAGAAATTATAAATTTAAATATAAGAATATTGAGTATACGATCCCATTTGATAAAATAAATTATTTTCAAAGAGAAGATAGAAGAATTAAGATTGTAACATTAGATGGTTTCTATTATCATTATGAGTCAATAGTGAGCTTATGTAAGAAGTTACCATCTTTTTTTATAGTATCTTCTAAGGGTGTTATATTAAATACTAAGAATGTATCTTTTATTGATTGGAATGATGAACATGTACAATTTAAAGATGGAACTAATGGTTATTTAGTATCTAAAAGTCATAAAAAGGAGTTAATTAGAAATGAATTTGATTAGTGATGTATTTATGTATCTTGTTATATTATTTACTAATTATATTCTTTTTATTTGTTATAAAAAGTTAGATAAAAATTTAAAATTTTATTCTATTAAAAAAGATGG
>JAZSKU010000106.1:0-4688 GCA_045535005.1 Bacilli bacterium | reverse complement strand
TTCATAATTAGCTATTATATCTAATGTATCTTCTTTAGCATATTTTGTATTTAGTGTTGTAATTACAGTATCTTTATTTACTATGTATTGATAACTATAATTTTCAGAATAATAAGTATATGTTTTTATAGCATCTTTTATATGATAAGTACTATCATTATATGCATTTAGTGTGACTAATAGATAATTTACATCATCTATTTCTGAAGTTGATGCTAAACAATATCCTGCTGCATTTATATATCCAGTTTTACCACCTTTTATATATGAAAGATCTTTGTTTAATCTTTCTCCGTAACTTTCTACTGTGCTTTTTAGTTTTCTTCCTGTTGTTGTAGTATATTTTTTAGTTTCAAATACACTTTTAAACTTTTCATTTTCTAAACTATATTTTAGTATTTGAGCCATATCATATGCTGTACTATAGTTATCTTCATCATATAGACCTACTACATTAGCAAACTTAGTATTTTTAAGACCAAGTTCTTTTACTTTTTTATTCATTAAGTCTACAAAATCATCATATGAATCACTTACTGATAAAGCTAGTGCATTTACTGCATCTGCTCCACTACTTAAAAGTGAACCATATAATAAATCATTATATGTAACTTTTTCTCCAACATTAAATCCTACTACTGCTACATCCCATTCGATATCTTTTATCATATCGTTTGTTATAGTAATTTTCTCATTAAAATCATCTATATTTTCTATAGCTACTATAGTAGTCATTATTTTAGTTAAACTTGCTACATGTGCTTTTTCATTTGATTTTTCTTCAAGTAATACTTTATCATCATTTAAATTATATAATATATATTTATCACTATTTAATGTTAATGCGTTAACATTTATAAAATAAAAGAATAAAAAAAAGAATAGAAATATTCTAGATGATAATTTTTTTCTTTCCATACTTTTTCTTTTCTTCCATCATGAAACCAGTTATTTTAGTTTCAATATCTATTGCTCCTCTTGGACCAATATTTGAAATATAGATATTTTCTTTAACAGTGTCTATTTCTACATCACTGAATATTAAATTCTTTCTAACTTTTAAATCGTTATACATATCTGGAGTTATTGCTGTAAAGAAATATCCCCATAGTAATCTTTTTTGCCCTATTATTATTCTTTTATTTGTAAGTGCTACTACGCATGAATTAATTATTATCCATGAACTAACATTTTTTTGTCCACAAAAAGCATATAATACTTCTTCATCTGGATTTAGATGCATATTAACTACTTTAGAATGACTTCTTGTTCTAAATGCTATTGTTAATGGATGTTTAGCTTTAAATTCTAATACTTTCTTATAAACTTTATTCATACTTCATCACCTAATAAAATTTTACATTAAAATACAAAAAAATACAAGAATATAAGTTATTCTTGTATATAATTATTTTCTTTTAAATACCATATTACATCATTCATAATAGTTGTTGCTCTTGATGCTATAAAGTTATATTCTTGTTCATACATTTTATTATCATATTTAAATATAGCGTATGTTTTATTATTTTCATAGTCTACCCATCTACCTAAGAATGCTTCTTTTTGATTTATTAATTCTTTATATTCATTTAGTTTATCTGTTCCGAATGATTCTATATATCCACTTTCAAATGTTATATTTCTTATTGTGAATTTTTTATATCCATTTAATATTGCTTTATTTATATCTGTTGTATCTGTTGGAATAAAATACTTCTTGAAATATGTTTTATAATCATTACCAAAGCCTAATGTTGATGCTACTACTCCATCACTTTCCTTGTATCTAGAAGACATACCATAACTACTATCATCTAAGAATGCATAGAATACTTGTTTCTTTTCTTCTTCTGTAAAGTTATATTCATTTTTAAAGTAATCATATATAAATAAAGATACACTACACATATTAGAAAGTAATATATTTTTAACTTTACCTGAATCTATATGATGATCTATACACCCTACTACATTAGCTTCACTCGTTACTGATTGATCTGGGTTATTATGATCTGTTAAAAAGAAATTATAATTTTTTATATCTTTTATATCTACAACTACTGGGTTATAATCCATACAATCATTTATTAATGTTTTATTATATTCATCATATTCATAATCAACATTTAATATGGCATAATAACTTTCTATACCATAACTATTTAATATCTTAGATACTAAAACACTAGATACTGCTGTATCTATATCAGGAAGTCTATGTCCAATAACGTATATAGGTTCATATTTTTTTAAATCTCTTATATTCATGTTTCACCTACATATTTTTAATTATATTTTTTATTATTAAATTAATAGATTCTATAACATAGTTATAATTATTTCTATTAAATTCTTCTACTATTTCTTTAACATCTATTTTAATTCTTTCTATAACTTCTCTATTTAAATCAATACAGTCATATACGAATATCATTGATTTAGTATTCTCAATAAAATTAGTAGCGACATCTGTTGTTAAATTAGATTTATTTTTAGATGATATTTTGTCTATAAATGACATAGTAGATTTCTTTATTATATCTGTTGGTGTACTTTTATTAACATAATCCATTATTATCTTTTCATATTTTTCAAGTAAATCTATATATTTTTCAATTGTTTCTTCATTAACATCTGTAAGATGATTTATTAGATCTTCTTCCATTTTTCTTTTAATAATATTTTTGTTAACTGGTATTTTATGTTTTTCAAAAATATGCACTATTCTTGTAAGTAATCTATTTTGAAATGCTACAAACAAAAAATTATTATCTACGATAATATCATTTCCATTTTCTTTAATTGTTTTTATTACACTATTCATAATTTTATTTTAACACGAAGTATTTTTATTTATTAGTTTTTTATAAATATTTAACATTTTATTAACAAAAAAACTAGATATTTCTATCTAGTTTAATTTCAATGGTCGGGAAGACAGGATTTGAACCTGCAACCCCTTGGTCCCAAACCAAATGCTCTACCAAGTTGAGCCACTTCCCGACATTAATGGTGCGCCCAATAGGAGTCGAACCCATAACCTTTTGATCCGTAGTCAAATGCTCTATCCAATTGAGCTATGAGCGCACTTGTTAACGAATAAGATTATAGCACACTAATTTTTTAATTTCAAGTCATTTTATAAATAAAAAGCTTTGTTGTCAAAGCATTTTTTAAAAATGGTGGCTTCAGTTGGAATCGAACCAACGACACCAAGATTTTCAGTCTTGTGCTCTGCCAACTGAGCTATGAAGCCATCTGGCGGTTCCGACGGGAATTGAACCCGCGATCCCTCGCGTGACAGGCGAGTGTGATAACCGCTACACCACGGAACCATTGGTTGCGGGAGCTGGATTTGAACCAACGACCTCTGGGTTATGAGCCCAACGAGCTACCAGGCTGCTCTATCCCGCGATATTAAATTAAGTGGCGGAGGAAAAGGGATTCGAACCCCTGCGCCGATTTCTCGACCTCCCGGTTTTCAAGACCGGTCCCTTCAACCAGACTTGGGTATTCCTCCAATATAGATGGTGCCTCAGGCCGGACTTGAACCGGCATGAGCTATTACACTCGCAGGATTTTAAGTCCTGTGCGTCTACCTATTCCGCCACTAAGGCACTTCTAAATAAAATGGTGTCTCGCTGGGGATTCGAACCCCAGACCCCTTGATTAAAAGTCAAGTGCTCTACCGGCTGAGCTAGCGAGACATATGTCTATAAAAATTAATGGTTGCCTCGATTGGATTCGAACCAATGAAATGCAAGAGTCAAAGTCTTGTGCCTTACCACTTGGCTACGAGGCAACTTTATCAAGTAGGGGAGGGAGGTGGATTGGAACCACCGAACCCGAAGGAACAGATTTACAGTCTGCCGCGTTTAGCCTCTTCGCTATCTCTCCATCTGGTGCCGAAAACAGGAATTGAACCCGTAACCTACTGATTACAAGTCAGTTGCTCTACCAATTGAGCTATTTCGGCAAAAAAAATAAAATTATGGTGGGCGATGAGAGACTCGAACTCCCGACCCCCTGCTTGTAAGGCAGATGCTCTAACCAACTGAGCTAATCGCCCATAATTCTCGTTGACATGATTAAATATATCATTTAATTTTTTTAATGTCAAGTCAATTAATGTTATTTTTTTGATTTTTTTGCAATTCTTCTACTTTTTCATCAACCCATTTTGATAAATTATCTTTAATTGCATCAAAACCTCTTCCCTTTTCTTCAATACTTCTTCTTTTCTTAATTGAAGATTGAATTTTCTTAATTGATAATTTTACTTGTAATTTATCTTCATCAATTTCTAACACTTTAACTTTTACAACACTACCTATAGTAAATAATTTAGTTAAATCACTTACATATTTATTAGATACTTCTGATATATGTATTAAACCTACATAATTATCTTCTAAACTAACAAATACTCCGTACTTAGTTACTCCGGTTATTTGTCCTTCTACAATGTCTCCGCTTTTAATATTACTCATAAATTCATCACGTTTTAATTATAACATAAAATTATTAAATCCAAGATATAAGTTGTATCTTTTTGATATTTTTTAATACTTTTTTACAGTATTTAAGTAAGTTTTCATAAGAATTTATTTTATTTATATATATATTTAATATATTTTCATAATCTTTTATATCATTATTTATAATATATTTTATATCTTTAAAAT
>JAZSKU010000013.1:0-39287 GCA_045535005.1 Bacilli bacterium | reverse complement strand
TTAATAATGCTTTTTTAATTTTTAATCTTAATTTTTCATCCATCATTTTTTACCATTTCCTTCCTTTTGCACTTATATATTACCAAATTTTTGGTAATTAGTCAATACTTTTTTACCATTTTTTTGGTATTTTATGTATTTTTGCACTTTTTAGGCATAAAAAAATAGGGAAATCCCCTAAAGGACTTCCCTAAATTTAAGTTAAAACATAACTAAATACTGATAATAATATTATTATATCATAATATTCACTAAATTTTAACATCACCATGAGTATAATATTCATTAATAGAGTATGAATAGTTTACAAAATGAAGTTTATTTGGCCCTTTGTAAATCAATTCAACAACTTTTTTAGATTTAATACCCTTGCATTTTAAATCATTTGCTCTAAATTTAATATGTTTACTATTTGAAACACCACCTACTTCTTTATTTCGTTTAGGACATCTTACACTACAAGAATAAGTAACAGGTTCATCAAAATAATTTCTTATATATTGATCCATCATTATTAAATGCATTGGTATTTTCTTTCTTAACCCATTCCATCCATCACAATACTTTTTCTTGCAAGTACAAAAGTATTCTTTCTCTTTGCAGTTTTTAAAGTATTGCCAATCAGATGCAACCATATAAGGACTAGCAACATAAGATTTATAGATTGCTCTTAATAGTTCATCAGTTTTTTCATAATATGTATCAGTAGATTTATTTAAGAAAATAATATTAAACTGTGTAACTGCTTTTTTATGACCTTTTCCAACTATACCATCAATTTTTTTAGTATATAAACCTATCTTTTTTAAGTATTTCTGTCTTTCTTTAAGTGATAACATCTTATGCACCTCTTTTTGACTTGTTTTTAGGTCATTTAGGACTTCTTTTACTTCTACCTGTTCAATTATAGGTTCTTCTTCTATTTCTTCTTCTACTGGTTCTAAAATAGGTTCTTCTGCTACTTCTTTTCTTTCTCTATTTAAAAGTAGATTAAGAATGTATTTAACAAGGTCTAATATAAAATCTTTCATCTTACTCCTTTCCAAAGAAATTTCTTACTGCTGCTTCAATTAATATTTCTAATTCAGTTTCACTAACTTTAATGTGTTTTTCTCCAAGCCATTCACTAGCTTTAGAAAGTGCTTTATCAAATTTTTCACTAGAAGTTAAATCTTTAAATTTTTGTTCTGTGTACATTACTACATCTTCTACAATGCTCTTAACTTGTTCATTAGTAACTTTCTTTTCATAACAAGCTTTTAATTTAGCACCAATAAAAGAAACTATACCTAAAAGTATAGTTGCAATTATTTCTAACACATTTGGTTGTATTAGTTCCCATAAGTCCATTAACATATTCTCACCTCCTTCTATTTATGCATTTTATTTACATATTCTTTTAAATCTTTAAATTCTGTTTCCAATTTAAATTGTCTTTCCATCACTTGATTATGTTTTTCTGTTTTAGTTTCAAGTTGTTCTATCCTGTATGTAATTAATGATGTTGTTTTTTTGTTACTTGTAAGAGTTGCTATTACACTAGGAACTGCTACACATAATCCACTAATTAATGCTATTGTAATTTCCACTTTTAATTCTCCTTTCTTAAACTGCTTGAACTGTTAGCATTGTTGCATTACCTGTTGAACCAACAGTACATTTATTAGAAGATGCTTTCCATATTGATAATTTAATTACATCTCCTTCACTAACAGGTATTAATGCCGATGGTGTACTACAAGCACCTGTACCACCATTTCCAATTCCATACATACGAGAACTTGCTACTACTTCATCATTCTTATAAATATAGCAGTTGTAAGCAGTACTTCCACTTGTTGCATCATTTGTTATTCTCACACTTCCACTAACTAAAACATTTGTTACACCACTACCAATAACTATTGATCCACTTGATACACTTAATTTATCTCCTAATTTACTATATTGAGTTAAAGCAATATCATTTGTTGTTGCAGTTCCTGTTATGCTTTTATCTGATGTTAAAGTAGCAGTAATTATATTTAATTTATCTTGTTTTCCTGTAATATCTTGATGTTCAGTTAAATACCCTTTTGCATTCAATTCACTTTCTGTAACATATTCACTAGGAATACTTGTTAAGTAATTCCCTTTTGCTTGTACTCCTAAATCATCTAATGATTTATTTCCTACTAAAGTAGTTCCATTAATACTAGGTATGTTTTCTAATGAATTATAATCACTAGTTCCACCTTCTCCACTTGAAATAGTTATATTTCCACTTCCTAATATAGATTGATTATTAATAGTCTTAATGTTTGTTCCACTTACTAAAGTATCTTGTTTGGTTTCTAAATCATCATAATATGCCAATGGTATGTATTCTTTTTCTGCATGTACTGTTATTCTGCTATTATTTGTTATGTCTGCATAAATTTCAGTTACTCTTTGGTCAAGGTTTGATGATGAAGTTATATAATAACTATCATTATCTAATTCACTAACTTTAGTAGGTATATCACTTGCTAATGCATAATCACCTACTGGTTGATATAAAGTATCATTTTCAGTTTTTGTTTTATAATCAGTAGGTATAGAGGTTAAATAACCACTATCGTTAGTTAATTCACTTGTATTGGTTGGTATATCATTTACAGTTGCTAAATTAACACCATTATAATTTGGTTGGACATTAAATCTTGCTTGGTTTGAGTCCATTTCTAAAGGGTACACTTTATCTGTTGAAGCCATACCACCTCTAGTATTAGCGACACAAAATGCAAGTGCCATTGGAGAAGTAGCATTTGTTATTTTCTTCATACCACCAAATGAAACAACATCTGAACCTTTATTAGTAATATGCAAATCACTATCCCCAGAACTATCAAACCCTAATAAAGTTGCACCTTTTGTAATATCACTAAAACTTGGAACAATAATTCTTGCCAATCTTCTTTTATTATTGGTTAATGTATTTGCATTTACATCTCCACCAATCCAAAGAGAACCTGTTCCTTGTCCATTTTGAATTTTCATTACATTTTTAAAAGTTTTTGCACCTGTTACATCTTGTTCTGTATTTGTTGTAACATAATCACCAAGTGCAGGACTTGTTATATATCCTTTTTCATTTAGTTCAGTTTCAGTAACATATTCACTTGGTACACTAGTTAGATAATCTCCTTTAGGTTGTATTCCTAAATCATTTAAAGTTTTGCTTCCTGCTAATGTAACACCATTGATAGATGGTTTATTTGTTAGTTCACTATAATCAGTTGTTCCACCTTCACCACTACCACCTAAACTTATTAAATTACCATCATCATCATAAACTTGAAGTGGGCTTTCATTAGTTTCATCAACTGTTCCATTGATTGCCATTTGATAATGCCCATTATCTTTTTTTGAGTAATGCCAAATAACAGGTTTATCTAATGAACTAATTTCTGCTACTACACTAGTAGAACCAACTTCTGTTGTTCCATTAAATGATGTTAAGGTGAATAATAAATTTATCTTTGGTGAAGTCATTAAACCTTTAATGATATTCTTTTCAGTTTCACTAAAAGTTAAACTATAACCATCTACAATACTATTAATAGTCTTAATTGTAGTTCCACCACTACTAATAACTAAATTGTCTGTGAAAGTACTCACATATTTAGTTATAGAAATAGTAACAGTATCATCTATACTAAAATCACCAATTTCATTAATTTGTGATGCTCTATTTATAGTATCTAATTTTGCAGTTCCACTAGCTTTATAAGTACCTGCCATTGAAGTACCTGTTTGAGTTAAGTTAGCAGAAATACTTATAGATTTAGTTCCATCTGCATTATGAGTAACTGTTTTTGTTTTAGAACCTACTGTATGCCATGAACCCCATGCCCAACTATCATATTTAGATATTGAATAAGAAGTGCCATCTATTTTTAAAGTACCACTAAATGTACCTTGTGTACTTGATGATCCACTTTTTTTAATTTGTACTGATGCAGTAACTTTAGATTGATTAGTTCCTTCTACTTTTGTAGAACTCCATACAATTCTACAATCACAATTGGATGCAGTTGATGAACCATCAATAGTTCCACTTGCAAAGAATTGTAAATTAAGCTTCATCTTCTGCATAACAAATCCATCCTCCATTCTCTAATTTTTCTATTTTTAATCCATTTATATTTATATTTTTAGTTTTAGTGTTCTTATGAAATTCACTATCCATATAAGAATGAAAACCTTCTTCTGCTGCTACTTGACCTAATGCAATTCCTTTCCCACCTGCTAAAAAGCTTCTAGTAACAAATGAAGGTGAAACTGGATAATCATAAGGTACTGTTTCAAATGTATCTATTAATTCAAATAAGAAATTATATGTTTTATTAGTTTCTAAACCTTCAAATAATTCTTCAAATGTATATGTTCCTGCATATTCAGTTGGTGTTACTTCTTTTACTACATCACCAAATGTAACTCTAATTTTTTTATTGTTTAGATTATTTATAGGTGCTATTGAATATTCTATAATTGCTTTTCCATAAGTACCTTCACTATATAAAGTACCATCTTCTTTACATCTTTCTACTTTTGCATTTGATATAGTAGGTGGTGTGTATTCTAAAACATTAATAGATTGACTTACATTAGCACTTCTACCCCTACTATCTTTAACAGTTGTATTAAATGTTAATTCTTCATTGTTTTCTACTAGTAAGCCTGTTGTAAATGTACTAGTTGAGAAAGTTTGATTATTACCTGTTGTAGAATAACTTTTTATTGTACTACCTTCTACACCACTAGCAGTAATAACACCTTTAATTTGTGATTTACCTTTAATATATACACCTAATCCAAGTCCTAGCATTGTTTCATTAGCTTCTTGTAAACTTAATGAGCATGTAGGCACATATTCTTCTGGTACATTTAAATAAACATTACATGTATCTGTACCTATCTTGTTATCACCATTGTAAGTAGTACATGTAACTGTAATTCCGTTTTTAACTGCATCTGGATAATTTTTAATTAATTCTAGTGGGAAAGTATATGTTGTACTTGTTCCAATATCTTCACCAATTAAATATGTAGTTCCTCCACTTTTATATGTCAATTTATGAGTAAATTTACTATCTTTTCTTGAAATATTTAATGTAATAGTTTCACCAAATTTTTTTCCTGCACTTGAAGTAGCATTTGTTGTTACAATTGATGCTCTATTAATCTTTGTTAATTTAATAGTTGCACTTACTGATTTACTATATTTAGTACCACTTTCACCTATGTAATAACCATTACCTGTAAATGTTGTTGAACCACTACCATCAATATCATGTTCTACTGTAAAACTATCTGTTCCTACTTCCATCCATAGTTCATTTAGATATTGTGATGAACTTCTTAATCTGTAACTATCACTTTTATAAGATGCATTAGATGGAATTTTTGACCTAGAATAGACTGTTAAAAATTGAGCTGCTATATCCCAGGTATAATAAAAAATAGCATATTTCTTAACATTTAATGTAGAAGTGTTTTCACTAGCATTTACTTTTTCACTTACAACATATTTAAACCTTACATCATTATAATAAGTTACCTTTTTGCCATCTACTGTATATGTAGCACCATTAGGTGAACTAGTTCCACTAAAACACCATTTTGTGTAAAATGTTGCCATCCTAATTATCACCTGCCCATCTTAAATTTAAATTTCCATTTTCATCTTCTTGTTCTATCCAATTACCAACCTGTAACTTTCTTAAAATTGTACTATCAGTTATATATAATTGGTTTCCTGTTATGTATGCACTTTCATTTTCTCCATTCATGAAAGAAATTCTATCATTTGAAATTACCAGTTTTGCTAAACTATCACTTCTACCTAATTCAATAGATGCTCCTTTGAATTGAATATATTGAGTTAATGTGTTCATATCAGTAGTTTGTGCATCTAATAATCCTTGAACTTCATTTAAAGTATCTTCAATACCTGTTTGTGTAAATAACATTTGAAATTGTTCTGCAGTTTGTGTAAGCATTGTTGAATTAATTGTTTCTATTGCACTTTGAATAGTACCAATGCTTTCATTTAAATCAGTTACACTTGTTTCAATACTATTTTCTAATACACTAATCCCTGCTTCTAATTCTTGAATTGATTTACCTGTAAAATACGTAACATTTAAATCTAATTCTTTATCATTCATTACTACACTAACTGGATCATAACTATTTAATTCATTTTCTATAATTAATAAATTATCTTCTAAAGTTCCTATTATTGAATTTTCTTGATGTTTTATAAAATCAGTTGCATCTGTTCCTATTTCCAATTGAGGATATAAAACATAATCTTCAAATGTTAATCCACTTGCTATATTTAAAATAGTTTGAGTAATAATTGCACCTTCAGTTAAGTTAATAACTTCATTTGAATAAGTACCAATTAATGTTCTATCAGTTCCATCAAAATTATATAAAGAAAGACTAACATTTTCTGCTAGTCCACTTAATATATAATCCATATTTTCTTTTATTGAAAATAACATATCAGTACTTGAATTAGTGCCTTTTAAATCAAATTCTATTGCACTTGTAGAAGTACCATTTAAAGTTATAGTACCATCTGCATTAATTGTAATTGTTAAGCCATTTATTGTAGTAGTTACTGCATCTATTCCTAATAAATTCTTATTAGAAACTAAAACTTTAACATCACCAGGAACACCCTCACCACTTACTATAATTTCGTTTATTTCATAATCACCACTATTATCTAATACTGCTATTTTGCTATCACTTACATTTGTAGTAAATTCATCAATTACAATTGTACTTTCTTTATTTGTTTGTTTTCTTACCCATTTATGAGTAGCAAGTGCATTTTCTTCTTCTTGGATTTCATATAGTTCTTGTAGTTCGTTACATTTATCTTCATAAAAAACTAAATTACCATTTACTATTTTCCAGGCATTTAATTTTTTTTCATTTATTTGTGTATCATGCCATTCTTCTAAACTTTCATATCCATCTGGAATAGTGCCTTTATATTCAGTACAACTTTTATTATTGCATTGAATAATACCACCAAATGTAACTTCTTCTATATAACCTAAATCATCTAAAATATACCTCATTCATTACACCTCCTTAAATCCAATTGCTAACCATCTTAATGTAGTTGCAGTTCCAGTAGTTCTTGTTACAAATAAATCTGTACTTGTAGATGTATCGTTTCCATGTGTATAACCTAAAACTTGTGTACCAACAACAGAAGTTGCACAACTTACTTTAACACTTGGAACATAATCATAAGCAACTGGATATGTAACTTTTGCACTAGTAGGTGTATTTGCAGTAGGTGTTATGCTAACTGAACCCCATTGAATTAATAAACCATTTTTATAATGTATTCTTCCACTATTATTTGCTTTTACTTTTTCTAATGTTGCTTCAATATCATATTGTCCCCATCTTAAAACAATATTATCACCAAATTTTAATCTATATTCATTACCATCAAAATATTGAAATATAGGTAAATCTTTAATAACATCCCACAAACCAACAGATGTAATACTATTACCATTTCCACCATACAACTTAACATTATGTTTATTTAATCCATTTCCTGTATTAGTGAAGAATAGATTTTTTTCTGTATCGTTATTTGCTTGACCACCTAAATAAGTGTTATCACTTAAATAAGTTTTATCAAATCCAATGTCTTGTACATTATCTTCTGTTGCTACTTTACCAAATGCTATGCCTTTACCATTTGCTTTAATATCTAATATTGTATAAGCAGTTGATAGTGCAATTACTTTTGAATTTACTGCACCAAAATAATCAGTTGCTACAATTCTAAAATCATAAGGATTATCTACATTGATATTTGAAATAATTTTATTTGTAATTGTGTATGTATATCCACCTGTATATGTTTCTAAATTAGTCCAAGTAGTAGCACTCTTTAATTTGTATTGAAGTACAAATGATTTAGTATTCTTGCTATTTAATGAACTAATTGATGCACTAGCATTTATTTTTGCATAAGCACCTTCATCATTTGCAGTTCCATTTGCATTACTTCTAACTACACTAAAACTTGATATAGTAGGTGAAGTGTATGCTAATACATTAAATGTTCCACTTGAAGTAACAGTTCTACCTCTCTTATCAGTTACTACAACTGAATAAGAATTACTTCCACTTGTTTTTAATACATTTGTTGTAAATGTTTTTGATGTGTATGTAGCACCATTTATAGTTATCTTATAACTTTCAATACTTGATCCTGTTCCTGCAGCTGCATTTACAGTACCACTTATTCTTGATTTATTTTGAATATAAGCACCAAATTGAGTTGCTAACCCACTTACATATTCAACTAATGAAACACTTGAAATTGAAGGTTTAATTGTACTAGGAATAGTTCCTTTTACAGTCTTTGTTGATGTACCTATTGTAGTTGTTCCACTTTTTGTTGTTAATTTAAATGTGAATGTCCCACTTGTTGCAGTTGGTAGTTTAGCATATATATTATTTAGTTCAGTTGCAGTAAATGTAACACTTGCATTATTAGTAATATTACTAACTGTTTTTATTGTAGTTCCACCCACTGATATTGTTAATGTATCAGTAAAACTGGAACTATATTTAGTTATAGGAATAGTTATTGCATTACCAATAGTAAAAGCAGAAATAGAACCTAAAACACTACCTCTAGGAATAGCATTTAATGTTCCACTTCCACTTCCTGTTTTTGTTCCTATATCTGTTCCACTATAAGTTATTGCTATTTCTTGACTAAAAGAATAACTAAATGATTTGCTTCCATCTGCATTGTGATAAATGTTTTTACTTCCACTTGCTAATGTTTTTGTTGCACCACCACTTAAACCAATTGTATTAGTACCACTCCATGTTTTACCATCTACTGTAACACTATAATCTTTAGCTGCAGTAGAACTAATTCTTGCACTTGAATTACTACTAATTAATTCTAATTTCCAGTTAACTGGTGTGTAATTATTTGCTATATTTTGTGTTCCAGTAGTCCAACTAAATCTTAATTTAATATAATTTGCTACTGTTACTTCTGTTGAACCACTAGTAGCAAAGAATTGTATATTTAAAGGCATTAGTTTCATACTTGCTCACCTCCTACATATACAAGTGATAGGTTTCCATTTGCTCTAGGTTTAAATGCAAAATTACCTATCTTTAAACTATTTAAAAAATCACCATCTAATACTGTTAATTTATTATTTGAGAAATATGCAACTTCATTATTATTTTGAATGAATGCAATTCTATCATTTTCTATTTTTAATGTTATTTCATTACCTGCTTCACCTAAAATAATATTTCCATCTACAAATCTAATGTATTTGCTTATTTCTTGAAATTGTTGTTGAGTATTACCATCAATAGTAGTTATTTGACTAGTAATATTATTAAATTGAAAATTAAAATCTTCTGCAGTTTGTGTAAATTCTGTTGATATTGTGTTTTGATATGTTTCAAAATCACTTTTAGCAACATAATCTTCTAGTGCAGTCATTGTAATTTCTTCTAAACTTTGTTGAATAGATGTTAAATTAGTTTGTACTTCTTCACGAATACCATTTAATTCATCTTCAACTAATAGTGCCATGTCATACCAGGTATAAGCACTAAATGTAGTGCTATCAGTAGGATTATTGTCTACTAATTCTCCTCTATATCTACCAACTGTTTCTCCATTATTAGCAGTAAAAGTAGTTCCATCATCACTATATTTAATATGCAGATAAGAACTTTTCCCATCTGCTCCTGGTAAACCTTGACTTCCTTGGCTACCATCACTACCTTTAATTAAAGTCCATGTATATGAACTATATGAAGTTGGTGCAGTTGAACTTGTTGTACTTGCTACACCCATGTATTTTGTAGCAGTAGTAGGTGCATTAGTCATTGGATTACCATTTGCATTAGCACTATACCTTACATGAAAGTATGTACTAGTCCCATCTGCTCCTGCAGGTCCTTGAATACCTTGAGGGCCTTGAATATTACCTACATTTTCCCATGAATTACTTTCTGTATTCCATACATACATACTACCTTGTATAAGGTATGCATCACCAATATCACCAGTAGGATGTGCAGCTTCTAATTCTTCTAATGAATTATAAGAACCTAGTATATTAACACCTGTTCCATCTGCACCTTTTAAACTTGCTAAATAATCTTCTTCTGTTCCTTCATTTCCTTGTTCTAACCATATTTGATATGCACTTTTACCTGCAATACCTGGATCACCTTTAGGACCTTTTAAACCACTATTCATTTGAATACCAGTTAAAGTATTTTTTTCTTCACCTAATGTAATCTTCATGTTTTTAGGTTCTTTTAATGGTATTGTTATTTTATTTAATAAATATTTTGCATTAATTCCATGATATTCACTAACAAATCTTACATACTCATAAATAAAGAATGCTTCTATTTGACTATCAGTAACATTTAAATCAATAGCACTAACACTTAATGTACTTTTAAGCATTACTGCTTTATTGTTTAAAAATGCAGTTCCTTTTGTTTTTAAATTAGATGCTACTGTTACATCTTCCCAGGTTGTATTTTCTATTGGTGCTACTATCCATCCATATTTATCAAATGCTTCTTGATTTACTAAATAATCTAAATCATTGTTAACACTTTTTATTGTTAATCTTGATTTAGTACCATCTTCATTTTCTACTTCTGCACCTAAAGGAATAACCACACTATAAACTTGTGCAGCATCATTTTTAACTAACACATCTATTAGGTTTTTTCTTAATTCAATAGTTTGAGTAGAAGTATCATCAAAATCTTCTAAATAATCTATGTATGTTCCATCATCTTCATATCTTAATCTTAAATAACCACCTAATTTAGAAATTAAAGCATCATTTAATACCTTCCATGTAGATGAATAATCACTACTACTTCTTGCAATATAATTATTTGGGTCAGTAACTGTTATTGTTCCTATAATAAATTTTTGGTCATCAGTTACTTGTTCATTGTGATTATTAATTAAAAATATAAAAAGTTCTTCTGGTGTACCTTGAAAAGAAAAAGGTCTTACAATACTATCATTTAAGAATGCTAAATAATCCTCAATTTCAATGTTTTTACTTTTATTAATACCTTGTTCTTCATGAACCATTCTGCCTTTAAAAATAGTTCTATTTCCTTTTTTAACAGTAAATCTAGATACTTTATTTTCTAATCTTTCAAATGAAGGATGAGAAGAATAAATTTTAAATTTGAACTTCCCAACTTTATTTACTTCTAAATCTAATTGAGGATTATCAATATTTAATTCTTTATCCCTCACATCATAAAAAATATTGTTACCTAATAATACTTGATACATTATAAATCACCTTCTTGATAAACTGCTTTTAATGTACCACTACCACTAGTAACAGTTATTACATTATCACCTTCTGTAAATTCTATATCTAATATCTTAAATGTTCCTGCACCTAATGAAATAGATGAACCATTAAATGTTAATGTCATAGCACTACTTAATGTTAATGTAGGTACTACTTTCATTCTTCCATTAGTAAATGTGTATGAATTACCTGCACTAACTGTATATTCTTTAGTAGTTTCATTTTGCTTATATTTATAAGGTTCAAATCTACAACTTAAACTCAATATTCCTAAATTTCTATTACTAGATAATTCATTTACTGTAACTCTTCCATAGTAATAATAATTTGGATCATCACTAAATGTTACCTTCATTTTTTTACCATGAAGATAATTAGTTATAGTTCTTAATTTTTCATCCCAGGTATTAATAGCATCAATAACATTAAATACTAATGGATATGTTAAAGCTTCATAGAATACATCTCCAAATGCTTCTGTTAAATCTAAATCATTGTTACTTCCTGGTATAGAAACATAATCATATTTAGGAGAAGGTTTAGGTCTATTTTTAGGTTGTAGTATAATACCAAAATCTTTATAACTATCTTTATCTCCAAATATTACACTATTCATTAATATCCCCTCCCCTTCTTAAATGCTAGTTCTCCTAATGCTTCATCCATAGGACCAACTAATGCACCTACTAATTCACCAGTATCTAATCTTACTTGTAATTGTGCTAAAACAGGTAAATATGAATATAGTAAATCTAATACTGCTTGTAATATTTCTTGTGAACCTGCATTACTACTTACTACTGCATCACTAATCATATTCATTAATGTATTAGTTCCTGCTACTACTTCACTTCCTGCTTCTCCACCTACTCTTAAATTCCCATTCTTTGATATTCCAAATGCAGTTGGTTCATCTAATATCATTGGATTTCTAACTGCTTGTGCATACCATGTAATGCCTAGTTTAGGTATTACACCATCTAGTAAATCTCCTAATTTCCATCCACTTGGTTTAATACTAAATTTAGGCGTTTTTATTTTAGGTAACTTAAATTCAAAGTCAAAAAATCCTTTAATTTTATCAATTATTCCTTTGACTATATTTTTTGCTTTTTCTAGTGCATTTTTAATACCATTTACAACTGCATTAAATCCATTTTTAACACCATTTTTAATTTTACTTATAAAATTATCTATGAAGTTTCTAAAACCATCACAATTGTCATAAAGCAACTTAAATGCACCTGCAAAAGGATTAACTAAAAATGTTAAAATGCTTTTCCAATTATTTTTTACAAAATCAATCATTCCAGAAAAGAATTTCTTAATGCCATCTATTGCACCAGATACTATTGTTTTAAGTTTATCCCATAACCCTATCCAAAACTCTCTAAAACCTTCACAATTATTCCATAATGTGATAAATGCAGTTACTAATAAACCAATAATTGTTATTATTGCTCCTATTGGGTTAGCAGACATGGTTGCATTCAATGTTTTTATAATTGGTATAAATGCCTGTATTTTACTTGCTATATTTAAAGCAAATAGAGTACCTAGAAAACCTAATATAATTGGTGCTAATATGCTTATATTATCAATTATCCATGTAATAACAGGTGTTAATTTTTCTAGCACTTCCATTAAGAATATTTTTCCTTCTGTAATTAATGGTTGTAATTTCTCACTCATTTCTGCCATTTTCAAATTCAAATCTGCTTGTGCTTCATTGTTAGCAATTACATCACCATTTATTTCTTTATATGTATCACTTGCTTCACCATACAACCCATTTAATGTTTCTCTTATTAACTTTTCTCTTTCTTGAGTAGAAGTACATTCTAATAATTTTTCATTAAATTCTTCTTCACTAACTCCTGCCCAATTTAAAGCATCTGCAAGTGGTCCTGTTACTTGTCCTACTCTCATAGTTTCATTAGCAGCTTCACTTAATCCTTCAAGTGGTAAACTATCACCAAAAGTAGCATATACACCTGTTAAAATATCAGTCCATTGTGCAAGGTCTTTTTCATTGTTAGTCATCATTGCTAAATGGTTTGCTGCTTCTATTGATGTATCACTTTCACCTATAACACCATATAATGTTCTAAATGTTTCGGTTGCAGTTCCTGTTGCTTGATTAGTTTCTTCAAAGGTAGTTTTTAATTTACCTAAATCTTGTCTTAATTCTCTTGTACCTTCTACCATAGCAACTGCACCTGTTACTATACCTGCTAAACCTATTGCCATGCTTTTACCTAATTCACCTGCTTTAGTTCCCATTTCTTGAAAACTTTTAGCAAGTGAATTTTTTGTATTTTCACCTTCATTTGATACATCCTTAAGGTTTTCTTTAGTTTCTTCTACACCTTTAAGACCTAACTCACCAAACAAGGCGAATAATTTCATCATAAATATTACCTCCTTTCTATACAGGTTTAAAATTATGTAATATTTCTTTTGCTTTTGTTCTGGTTGCTTCAAAATCCATTTTAGATACTACTTTATTATTGGTATTAGCACTCATTATTTCATCTTTCCAATCATTAAATGATTTCTCACTCATTGAATGTAAATATAGTTGCCATAACCTCTCATTTTCAACTTCTTTATAAATAGTATCTATGCCATCACTAAATTTGTGATTATCAATAAGTAAATTTAAATAAAAAAAAGGACTTGAATACCTCTTGTGTATCAAGTCCATAAATTCTAAATCACCTATTTTGCAAATTTTGAAGCAACCTTGATAAAATCCACAAATTCTTCCTTTTTAATGAAGTCAATAATCATTTCTAGGAATGTAACACCATCTAAACCTTTTACTTCATCAAGACTTAAATTGCTTGTATCGGATAATATTTTATAAATACTTTCCTTACAATTTTCCATTCCCTCTAAAACTATTTGTGCAACTTCCATAAATATACCTGCTCCACCTACAATACTAATAACATCTCTTGAAACTTCTTTTTTCTCTTTCAAATCTGCCATTAATCCTTGCATTTCTTCATTCTTGAAGCATTTAGCAAATTTATTTATTCCAATTGTTGAAATAATTTTAGTCATTGTGAATATATCTTCTGCTCCTATTTTTCTAAATTCATATATTTTAGTTTCTTCAATTGGTTCAGTTGGTTCATTTAATTCAACTATTTCAATTGGTTCAACTTGTTTAGTTTCTTCCATTTGTTACACTCCTTATTAAATTAAACTGTTTCTACTGGAAAATAGAACTCAATTCCTAATTCATCATAACTTGCAGCATCTTTAGGTGCTACTGCATCAAATTCAAGAACAAATGCACTTCCTTGTTCTTTATTCTTTGTTTCAACTTCATAAGCACTTTTACAAAATGCTTTTGGAAATTTAATTATTACAGGTTTACCATCTGCTTGAAAACCTACAAATCCTAAATTATCTACATAACTATTTTCTTTGCTAGGTTTATATACTTTATGACCTGTTACAGTTTTAGAAGTATCTTCTTTTAAAGATAAAGCAGTAACAATAGTATCTCTATTGTATTCACCTAAATTAAATGTAATTTTGCCTGTTTCTGCAACCTTTACATCATAACCTTCAACAAATACAGTTTTACCATCTGCTTGTAGATCTAAATATTCTCTTGCATAAGAATATTTATTTCCACCATTAGATGCACCTAATTCTGCATACTTCCAATCATTTGTTTCATAAACTAAATCTTTTACTACAATTCCTGCACCTAAAGGAATATTTTTAGGTGTATTTTCAGTTATTGCATGTGGTTTAAAACTCATATACTATTCTCCTTTCATAGTTTTAGTATCTAAATATATTTCCATTTTTTTAAGGTCTTGTTCACCACTTCTAATAAATAATTTATTTCTATAAGTGATGTAAACATTCCCACTATTTGTACTTGCTCTATATTCTGCAAATACTTGTTTTATTTTTTCTTTGATATTGATTAAATCTATTTCATTACCTTTGTGAAAAGTTGTTAATATAACTTCACCATTAGTAATATTGTTTTCATATACAAAATCTCTCTCATGATATTCACCAACTGTATAAGGATAGACTAAATCACCTGTATATTCTCCATATTCATAATTAATACCCAAATTTGATAATTCAGTATTGATAATCTCTAATAATTCACTTTCCATTACTTCATACTCCTTAATTTATCTGCTAGTGCATCTTTTACAAGACTTTCATTATTTGAAAAAGCAAGGTGTAGTGGTCTTTTAGCAGGTGTACCTTTTGTGTACATAGCATCTAATCCTTGACTTCTCATAAATGCTACTACCTGTTTAGCTTCTTGCAAGGTATATTGTTTAGTAGATTTAGTACTCTTACCTTCACTATCTTTAACAAATACCCAATAACCTTTTCTACCATCTTTATTTAATGCATATTCACCAGTTCCAAATTCTACCCATATTGCATTCTCTAAAGGATTGCCTACATAAGCAGTATAATTAGTTTTATCTACTACATTATCCCACTTTTCTGCAATACCTCTATAATAAGAACCTGTTCCTGCTCTTGCTATGGTTTGACTGGTTAATTCACTACTTGCTTCTTCCAACCATTCCAGGATGTTCTTTTCAATAGCATCTGTAATCTTACCACTAAAATCTTCAAATACTATTTTCCCTCCTGTTGCCATCTAATCACCTACATAAGATAAGAATATTTCTAAATGTTTATGTAAATTCATTGGATCATCAATATAAGTAACATCAAATTCTTGATTATTACAATATGCTTTTAATTCAGTTTCTTTTTTGTCTATGCTCACATAATCACATATAAATACATGAGAACTTTCAACTATTTTAGAATTAAAATTAGTTCTACCTGTTGCTTCATTCATAAAATCTAAAAAACCATGTATAGTTTTATAGTCTTGCCATTCTGCAACCTTTTCACCAATTTTATTTTTTTCAGTAGTGGTTTTAGTTTTTAATACTAAATCAATATTTCCACCTATCATATTATGACCTCATACATTCATAATCTTCACAAAAGTTAAATAGTTCTACTGGATAACCTTTTATCGTATTCTCTTTAGTTCTTTGATTATAAGTTTTACTATGTCTAGAAATAGTTTCACTTGCTACACCAGTCTTTTCCTTACCTTTTTGTAGCAGTTCCCAATCTAATATATCAATAGCTCCTTCAATAATATCTAAAGGATATTCTATTTTAGTTATTAATTGCATTGGATAATCAAATAAAGGTTTATCTACTTCTATAAATCCATCTGCAATAGATGTAATAGTATATAGTCCTTTATTTGGTCCATCACTTATTTCTATTGTGTCATCAACTTTTAAATAATCAGTATTCCAATTAATCTTCCCATTAATTACATTAGTTTGTAATCTAAAGAAAGTATTTTGAAATTTGTTATGTGTATGCTCTCTTATAGCAGTTTCAATAACTGATAATTTTCTGGTTAATAGTTTTTCATCAATATCTTTAAATTTTTGATAAAGTGATTTTACTTCACTTGCCTTGATTAACATAATTCACCTCTCTCTTATAAAGAGTAAAAAGAGGTTAAATTACTTAACCTCTTCTACTTCATAACCTTTTCTTATGAAATAATCTAATACAGGACCTTCAAATACTTCTGCTTTACCATAAGCAAAATGTACTCCACATCTTACACCACAATAATTTTTAACTGGTGTTTTAACAACATATTTTTTAGGACCTGTTACTACTGCTGGTGCAGGATTTTCTGCTTCTATTTTTGCAATTGCTTCTGCTACTAATTTATCAGTTTCTTCTTTAGATAAACCTTTTTCTTTTGCTTCTGCTCTTATAGTTTTAGCAGCTTCAGTTTTTAATTTTTTTAATTCTTCTTTAGTCATTATAATTTAACCTCTTTCCTTTCTATTAATTAAGCAATTTTAGTGTTTCTTAAAACACCTGCATTGTTAGTATTCTTTAATACTACACATGCTACCATTTCAACTTCACCTTTTTTAACTGCTCCTGGTGTATTGAAATCTGGAAGGTATTGGTCAATTACTTTATCACCTTGAATAGTAACACCGTGGAAACCTTCATTAACATCAAATTTAACTGCATAAATATCTGTTAATCCTGTTACATCTGAACCACCAATATTTCTTGTATATTTACCTACAATTGGTTCTGCAGTAACAACAATATTATTTCCTGCTTCTGTTCCAGTAACTTCATATTTATTACCTAAATCAATTAATCTTACTTTACCTTCATTGATAGATGTAATAGTTCTACCAAATGCTTCTTCACTTTCAGTTTTATATCCTAAAACTCTTGCTACTGTTTGAATTTTAGTTTTTGTTTGTTCATTAACCATAAGTGCATGTGCACCTGTTTTGTTAATTAAATTTAATAATGCTTCATAGAATGCATCTGCATTTTCTTTAATTTTATCAATAGTAGATAAATCAAAATAACTATCAACATTAAATTCATTTGCAGTTCCTGTTAGCATTTCATCTAATCCATCAAATTCTAATGCATCAGTACCTTCATCACCATTGATTAATTTATCATGGAATAATCCTACTGCTGCTTCAATTTTCTTTTCTAATTGATAAGCCATGTTATTGAATTGACCTTCAATAGTTTTAATAACACGATCAATTTCAAAAGAACCACCAAAGATTTTTAATGTTGCAGTTTTTGGTTCTACTAATGCTTCACTTGATGTATATTCTTGACCAATTGCACGGAACCCTGCAGTTGATGGTGCTTTTTCTTGTACATATCCATAAGTTAATGTACTTCCACCATCTGCAGCAACATCATTTGCAAATGGCATTAATTCTAATACTTCTGATTTACGAATAAATAAATCAACTATCATTTTTTCTACTTTGTCTGCACGACCTTCTTTTACTTGTGCTAATGTTAGCATTTAAAATCATCTCTCTTTCTTATAATTCATTTTTATTTTTTTGGTAATTTTGTTTAAGTGCTTCTGCAAGGTTAGTTGGTTCTACTTCTTTAACATCACCTTTGCCTAAATCCTTAACATCAATTTCTTTCTTCTTTTCAGTTTCAAAGAAGTTAGGATATGATGTTTTAACTTCTTTTAGTGTTTCATCAATACCCTTAATGTTTCCATTCTCATCAAGTTTAAGTTCTCCCTTTTCCTTAACTTTGAATGCAACATAATCTACATCAGTAACTTTTGCATTTGCTAGTGCTACCTTTAATGCACTTTCAATTTTTGTTTCTTCAAGTTCCTTTTGTAGTGTAGCAACTTGACCTTCATAATCTTTAATCTTGTTTAGGTTTTCTTCATTACCTTCACTAGATTTTTTTAATTCCTCAATTAGTTTAGTTGCTTCTTCATGTTCTCTTGTTTTAGCATCATAATCATCTTTTAGTTTTGAATGTCTAATATCTATATTCTCTTCATTTGAAATATAGATTTTATTAGTTTTCATATCTTCTAAAAATTCATTTATTTTTGCTTCATCTTCAATCCCATGTTTTTTTAATAACTCTTGTAAGTTCATATACTTACCACCTTTCTAATTACACTTTTTACAAGTACTCGCCTTGTTAGAATTTTCTATTGTTCTTTTACATCTGCAACTAGTAAAAAGATGAGTTGTTTATATTAATAGACTTTACATTAGTCTAGTAATACCTTTACACATAACCTACCCTACTCTAACATTTACACCCCATTTTTCCAGGCCTTTGTTAGGTTTTACCCTACTCTATCGGTGGAGTAGGGGAGATTACTTTACACTTTACAGTGCTATACACTTTACATTTCTTCTTTACTCTTTTTCTCTTTTGTTTTAGGTTCTACTTCTTTGAACTTTCCACTTTTGATAAGTCTTTTACCTGTTTCAACATCTACCTCATACTCTTTGTTATAATGATAGAATTGTTTAGGATTTTTCATATCCTGTAATTCAGTTTTTGATAAACAAATTACTTTCATTTTTAAACCTCCTTCCATTCATTAAGAAAACTTTTTGTTCACTTCTTTTATTATCTTTTCTACTTCTGGATCATCTTTTAAAATTTTGTAATAACCCTTTTTATAATCTTCATAATTATTAACTTCAATTAATTTTTCAACTTCTTTTAATTGTTTTATCTCACCAGGTTTTAAACCTTCCACATTTACATAATTACCATTTTTATCTTTATGTAATATTGCAGATTTAACTCTTTTCTTTTCTACTGCCCATCTAGGTCTAGTTAATAAAATACATCTACAATTTATATCTTCTTCTGCTTTACCAAATTTACCTGGTGCTTTAACTTTCCTTCCACCTATTTCAAAGTACTCATCTACTTCTACATATTGACCATCTAATTTTCTATGGTTCTTTCTTGTCTTACCATCTAAAGTTGCATCCCATTGCTTTACTACATCTGCACCTTGTTGTTTAGCTCGTTTCATAGAATTTAGTTTTGCTTCACTTGTAATTCTATGTCCTTCTGTTCTTGCTATCCTATAAGACTTGTTTATACTTTCACCAGTTACCAAACTTAATTGTTGTGCAATTTCTTTATAAGTACTTCCACTTGCTATTCCTCTTGTTATTACATCTTTAACACTTTGTTTAAAGTTTTTCATATTAACATTTAATCTATCTGCAAATGTCATGTGACCTAATTGTTTAAATAATGAGTTTCTAACCTCATCTTGATTAATAGCAGTTATTACTGGTACACCTTGCTGCATTAATGAATATTGCAAACCAATATAACCATCTTCATACATGTGATTTAAAAAATCTTGTACTGTTGTTATATTGTCTTGTTGCAATACACTTATAATTGCATTTATTTGCTTCTCTAAAGACTTTTGATAGTTAATTTGATAAATAGTACTTTGAGTTTCTTCTCGTGCCTGTAATAGCCTTAAACGACCTTTTACATCTGCTAATGCTTGTATGTATGTATTTTCTAATAGCTTTAAAACATTCTTTTCATTATTTAATAATGTTTTTTCAACTTCTTTTTCATATTTATTCATAAAAAATACACCTCACTATATTGCAGGTGCTTCTTCTGGTTCCTCTATTGGTCCATCTTCTGTTGCATTTAATAAATCATCACTAGCAGCATCAATGTCTACACTATTTTCTTTAATCTTTGCTTCTACTAAATCTTTATAATCTTCATAATTTAAATCTAATTGTTCAAATATTAATTCCATTAAAGTCTTATCTGGTAATTTAGTAGCAATATTTAATAATGTTTGTACTTCTGTTTGTCTTTTTTGAGCATCATATAAATCTATTTGAGCATTATCTAATTCATTAGTAATAACTTCTCTTTCAAACTCAATATAAACATCATCCATTGTATAACCTGCTTTATTATTCTCATTTATTTCATTTAAAACAGGTTCTAATAGTTCTCTAATAAGTTTCTTAACATTAGCTTCTAATTTATTGCATTTTAGGTCTAATAATGTGTATCTTGATTTAATTACAACATTAGTGATATTTCCATCACCTAATTGTGCAGAATTAAATCCCATACCAAACCTATAAATGTTCTTCTCATCTAATTCTAGTTTAGTTCTTCTAGCATCATAAGGAATATTGATAGTTCTAATATCTAAATCTCCTTCTTTGCCTACACCAACAATTTTTTTACTTCTAATGTTTCTTTGAAGTTTAGTTAAGTCACTACCATTGTATCCTTTAACTACATATACACCTTCACTAATATCTTGTAGGTTATTAGATAAACCACAACTCATTAAATCATAATCATCTATAAGTGCTTTAATAGGTTTTAAATCACTTATTTGTTTTCTATTATTGTCTAATCTCCAAAATGGTATAAAATCAAATCCATTGCCATAATATTTATCACCTTCTTGATAAACTACATGAGGTCTAGGATTAATTCTTGCATCTGGATCAAGTATTAAACCAGTATCACCTTTTTTTACTCTTCCAGTAGTCTTTTGGTAGTAGTATGTTTTATCCTTATCCCATACTTCTATCTTCATTACTTCTTTGATACCTTTTTCAGTTCTTTCAGTATCTAGGTAATGATATACAATATAATCATTAGGATCATCTGGATTACCATTTTCTTTAGCAGGTACTTCTATTACACCCATACCATCTGCATATTCAAAGCATAACTTATCATCTTTGTTCTTTTTAGCATAGATATAATCAAATCCTTTAATAGAACTACCGTTTATTTGTTCCATTAATTCTTTCTTGAAATCATCACCAAAATAATAATCTAATTCTTTTTGAAGTTCTGGAACATCACTTTTAACAAAGCTTTCTTTACCACTTAAAAAGTATTGTGATTTTTGGTCTACTAATTCAGTAAAAAATGGATGTGATATTTTGATATTACTTCTTATTTCATCTTCTACTATTTCACCGTTATCATCAAAATAGAATATTCTATAATCCCTAATATCATGTTCACCTTCATAATATCTTTGTCCTATTTTTGCTTTTCTTTTTCTATCACTATTCATATCTTGATTTATGATAGATAAAATCAAATCTGGACTTAATGTAAATTCATTTATCATATTTCACCTACTTTCTAACCCTAACTTTAAAATCTTCTTTCTTAATAAAATCTGCAACATTTATAACTATAAAATTATCATTAGTTTCATCATCTGTTGCCATTTGTACTTCTAAATCATATCTATCACATAGTTTTAATAATTCATTAGAAAACTTCTTAAATCTATTAATAGCTTTATCTTTATTCTTTTTTATTTTTACTTCCATAATTCCTCCTATACTAACCAACTATCAGTAATTTCTCTTAATATACTTGCTAAACTATCTGGTGCATCATCATGTTCTGCATCTTCTGTATAATCAAGTATTTCATTTATATAATCTGGATCAGTATCTTCTAAAAATTCTATATTGTTCCAATTCTTCTTTAGATATGTACTAATCTTAATATATTTGTTCATTCTTTCCTGGTAGTCATCTGCTATAAAACCTCTATTTTGAAGTTCTTTAGTAAGATAACCTTTATCTGCATTTCTTTCACATATTATTGAACCTGCTAAATAATGTTCATGTAATGCTTGTATTTCATTTAAACAATCATCAACATGTTTATTCCATCTCTTACCTAATACAATGAATTTTTCACCTTGTTGTTTAATAATTGTAAATGCAGTACCATCTGCACCACCATAACTAGCATCTATATGAGCTACACCATTATGTATTAATTTATTATCATTAGTGAATGTTGGATTAGTAAATAATGCATCTCCATCTGCTATATGTTTTAATTCATAGTTAGCAGCAAATAATGAAGGTGTCATTGACTGCCTTATTTCTTCTAACTTATTTCTTTCAATAAGTCCTGTTGAATAGCAATCATATATTTTTTTATTTGGCATAATACTAATAGCATCTTCTTTGTGCCATGTAGTACCTGTATTTAATATTCTTCCTGTTCTATTCTTGATGTTTTGTAATTCCATATAAGCATTTTTAGTTAAATCTCTTTCTGCTTTACTTATTCTATCTTTAAGGTTTACTATGTCATCTGTTATTACCAGGTCTGCATGTTTACCAGTAATACTTGATTTAATACCTAAACCTAATAATTGACTTGTACCTCTTGTGCTACTCATTAAATTAGTAGTTAAGTTAAATGTACTATCTTCAATTAATACTAAATCTACACCATATATTTTTTTTACTATGTATTGAATTAATGGTGTTTTTAATATTTTACTAACTTGATTAATTACCTCTTTAACATCTGTATCTGTCTTTCTTAAAAATATAATATTCTTATTTGGTCTAATTACCATCATTAAAGCAATAGCAATTGTTAAACATGTAGTTTTATAACTTCCTCTATGTGCTAATAATGTTTCATCTACTTCACTAAACATCATTTCTCTTAACCAAACATTATGTAATTCAGTTAAATCTTTAAAACCAACCCATTGACCTATTTTGTATGGTTCTTCATATATTAGATCCAAATAATCATATTTAGTTAATTCTTTTTCTTGCATAAGTAATCATCTACTTCTTTTGTAGTTTCATCTATTGGTTTAGTTACTTCAACTTTATCAATTGGTTTCTCACCTAATGTATCCCTAATACTATTAAAAGCACTAACAGAATTTTTTCCACCACCCATTGCAACCATAAACATTGAATATGACATTGCCATTTGATTATCTATATCATCTGCTTCAATTCCTAATGCTTCTAATTTTTTCTTTAAATCTTTGCCATTTTTATCTTTTAATTTAAAAGGTTGAGATAACAATATATCAAGTGACTCTTTAATGCTTCTTTTTCTTCTTCTTGCTTCACCACTAGCAATACCACCCTGCCTTGCTATCTCTCTTTGTTCTTCCTTTGTTCGCTCATTAAGTGGTATTAGGTTTTCTTCGCCCTTCATTGTTATCACCTCAACTTCCTATATATAACTTCCCATATTTCTTTTTTATGTTGGTTAAGAGTGATTAAACAAAATGCAAAAAATCCTATTACTAATGTAATAAGAATACCTATCATTTAATCACCTCTCTTTTTTCCTTTATACATTCCTGCACCTATCTCATTTATCTTACTAAATGGAATAATAGGAACTGTTAATTTATCTTTATAGCTTTTATCTATAAAATATATATATCTTAATTGAAATCCTTTAACGACTTCTGCACCACTTAATTCTATCCATTTTTTAATTGAATAAGTTCCACCACTTACATCATATAAACATTTACCATTTAATTCTGGTCTAGGTTGTTTAGGACTACTTTGTAATGTCAATTGATGTATTACTTCACCACTAGGTAATCTATATAGTGCTTCATTCTTCTTAATACCTGTTAATACAAAATTACTTGCTCTATATATTGTGCCATCTCCACATTGACATGCATCTGCAAAACTTATGATCCATTTTATATGTGGTGCATTCTTTTTAATTAGTTTCATACTTTGACTAATTGCTCTACTTTCACTATTTCTAGGAAGTACATCATCAAAGGCCATTCTATTTAGTTCTAAAAACTCATTCCATCTAGTGCCTTTTACTAATCCAATTATTTTAGATTTATCTAAACTAGAACCATAGCTCATAACACCATGTAATTTATTGTCTAGGAATACACCAAAGTGTAATTTACTATTGTTTACTACCTTACCACTATAATGATGTTTCCTAACAAATTCATTTGCTATTTTACTAGGTATTACTTTTACAACAATGTCTTTTGCTCTGCCCATTGGTAAATCACCTCAAATAGTGCATTACTTCTTTTATTAGCATTATCAAATGTATGTTCAATTAAATTATTGTCCTGGATGTAATCAATACAATTCATAGCAATTTGATATTGTTCTTCTGCTAAACTTAATGTAATTGTTCTAGTTTGTGGTACATCTTCATTTGGTAACTCAAAATCAGTTCCAAATGTGTCATCAATTCCACTCATATCAAAATCAAATACTTCCATATCTAATTCTAATATGTTTTCTAACTCAAAATTGAGTGCATTGTAATCCCAGGTAGCAATTTCACCCACTTTATTATCAACTAATCTAAATGCTCTTATTTGTTCTTCATTTAAATCATCTGCAATAATACATGGTACTGTTTTTAGTTTTAGTTTCTTTGCTGCCTTTAATCTTGTATGACCTGCAATAATTACATTGTCCTTATCAATTACTAAAGGAACTTTAAAACCAAATTCTTTAATACTATTTGCTACTGGTTCTACTGCTTCATCATTGTTTCTAGGATTGTTTTCATATTCTTTTAATTCATTGATGTTAATTTCTTTGATGTTCAATATGGTTCACTCCTAATTTGTTTTAAGTTCTTGCTAAAACCCTCTAAACGACTAATTAAGAACTTCCCGTTTTCCATTTTTATCTTCCCAATAAAAATAGAACATATTTCTATGTTCTAAAATCAAAAAAATATTACCTCTAGTATCTTAATAGATACTGCACTAATGATATACCTGTATAAAGAATAAAAAAGGATAATTAATTTTTTTATTTGCATATCATCAGTACACTAACTATTAAGTTAGTGCAAGAAGGAACACTTCTCTAAAAATAAAGGATAAGTGAAACTTTTTAGTATTTCACAATATCATAATAAAACAAAAAGTGTCTTATTTTGTATTAACTTTAACTTTCTTATTAATTTTTCTTAAATATCTGTAAACTGTATCTCTAGCACATGGTATAATGAATGATATTTGAGTGGGATTTTTGTTTTCAATGTAATATAATCTAAATATTCTTTCTTCAATTCCACTTATATTTTTAAGGATTTCATCCATCAAATGAAGTCCTTTTTTTAATACCTTTATTTCTTCTTCTAATGCTTCTATTTGTTTATCTAATTCTTCACATGATATTGTATAGGTTGTCATTGGATCACTTACACCAGTTCCAAATATAGCAATTTCCTTTAAAGGTTTAGTTGTAGCAGTAGCTTTAACTTCTAGTAACATCTTCTTTTCTTTTAATGTTTCTAGTCTTGCTTCTGCTATTCTTAATTCACTTAATTGAGTGTAATAATTTTTCATAATAATTACTCTCCTTTAATTCTGTTTAGTTGTCTATCCACCTTTTGTTCCATAATATTTTTTATTTTTTCACTATCTAAATTGTAGTATTCTTTTATTTGGCCTAGTAATACCATTACATCTGCAAATTCTTCTTCAATGCTATTAGTATCACATCTACCATACTCATCTTTATACCATTCATAATTATTTATTGCTTCTAATAGTTCATAGCATTCTTCATTTAATTTTTTGCATTGGTTCATAACTCCATAATGTTCTATTATTTTTAATAAATCTTCTTTCACTATTCCTCCTTCTTTTTTCTTCTGTTAAACATCATTTGCATCTTCATTTTTTTAATTGCTTCTTCTCTTTTGTTAAATGGTTTATCACCTTTTTTAGATTTATGTACTACTCTACCTAATCTACTTCTTTGTTTATAAAATTCTTGTTTTTCTTTATAATTTTTAAATTCTTCCATTATTTCTCCTTATTTTTTAATTCTTCTATATAAACAACCTTATCAATGAATATAATCATATTATCTAATTGTAGGATTTTGGCATTTTGATATTGACTTAAAAAATCACATAATCTTTTGAAACTTATACCTACATTCATTTCACTTCCATCTATAAAATGTATTTTTATCATTATTTCTCCTTTAATCTATTAATTTCATCAATTAGTTCATTGATTTTAATTCTATTTCTTCCAATTTCCTGGTCTAATTCATTCCCGAATATAAAAATGTCTAACTTTTCTATTTTCTTATCTTCCTCTATAATTTCAAACTCTACTAATGGATTAAAAAATAAACCACTATCAAATGTTCCATTTTCCCATTTGAAACCATATCCATCAAATGTTATTTGTGTTTTAAAAACATCATCTAAATAAACATTTAATTTTGTACCTGGTTTTAATCCTTCTACATTTACTAAATCATATAAACTTTCACTCTTTATTTTCATTTATTCTTCACTTCCTTTAACTAACTCTAAAAAATCTAATAATGCTTTTATCTTAAACTTGCATCCATATTTTTTACCTTTTTTCATTTGTTCCTCCATAATCAAAATTATCTTTCATAAATTTTCTAACATTGTTACTCATTCCTGGTATATGATTTATTTTTTGTGTAGGTGTTTTCCCACTAGGAATTTTCTTTATTAAATATCTATCACTCTTTAAATCTTCATTTTGTTTAGTTAAATCTTTAACTTGTTCTGTTAGTTCTTTAACTAGCTTTTTAAGTTTATTATTTTCTTTAACATATCCACCTTTTGTATTTTGTTCTTTTATTAGTTTTTTTATTACTTCTTCCCTATCATCAATAACCATTGTTAGTTTTGCTTCTAATTCTGCTTCTTTATTTGATAGTTTTTCATTATTTTCTTCTAAAATTTTAATTTTTTTATCTTTCTTATCAATAGTTTCATGTAATGTAACTATTGTTTTTTCTTTATATGCTAACTTTTCTTCTTTTTTCTCTAATTCACTACTCACCCTCTGAAAATCTTTTTTATAAAATATTTTCATACACTCTCCTTAAACATGTTATTATGTCTTTCTTCACATACCTTGCAGTATGGTTTCCTGCTTCTGCTATTTGATATGCTAAAATCACTTATACTTTTTAATTTTCTGCAACCAATACATTTTATTAATTGCTTTTTTTCTCTAATTTCCTCTGCAAATATATCCTTTTTGTTTTTGGTTAAATAATTTTTAATATTTTTTATTGCTTGTCTTACTTTGGATTGAATATTTTGATGACTACAATTATATTCTTCTGCTATTTCTCTAAATGGCATTTGTTTATATCCATTAATTCCATAGTAATGACAAATATATAATCTTTGTAATGGTGTTAAACATGTATCAATAGCTTTTAAAACTTTTTCTACTTCTAGTTTTTTTAACAAATCTTCTTCCAGATTTACATTTGGATCTTCAAGAAAATCTAAATATGTTGTTTCACTCTCAGATTTAACTTCTTTATCAAGTGATATCATGATATCTTTATGAATTTTTCTTTTATCCCTGCATGATAAGTATATATATTTATTAATTTCATTTTTAATACAAGTATAAAAGTATGTTCCTGGTGTAGAAGAACCATCATATTTTTTAGCACCTCTTACAAGTCCTAGTAACCCTGCATCATATAAATCTTGAAATTCATCTTCTGTTCTCCAATAGCAATGCAAATCTTTAATTACTTTATAAATTAACCTTTGATTGTTTAAAATAAGTTCTTCCTCTGACATAGGCCTCCTTTGTTCAACAATTCACATAATATTCTTAATATTAAGGAGCAATTAAGCTCCCTAATAAATTTCCTTTAATAATCTTTCTATTTCTGCTTTTTCCTTTTCAAATGCTTCTTTTTCTTCTGGTGTCATGTTTTCACTTTGTGGTTCTTTACCATGCCATTCTGGAATAACTTCTTTTCTAATTGGTTGTTTAGTAGTCTTACTACCTTTTTCTTTAACTGCTTTTATAACCCATTTTCTAATAGCAAGATAACAAGATTTATATTTAACACCTTTCATTTCAATATATTCATCTAAATAAGTAATAAATTCATTAGTGCTACTACTACCAAATTCACTAACAAGTGAATTAAATTCTTTTTCAGTTAGTTTAACATTTTGGTATTCACCGTATTTTCTCTTTATCTCTTTTATCTTATTCTCTAACTCTTTACTCTTTTCTCTTTTCTCTATCTCTGTGTTACCATTTGTTACACCAGTGTTACATTGTAACGCTTTTTGTTCTTTTTCTTTCTTTAATTCCCTGTGTTTTCTTACTCTTTCTGCACTTGCAGTTTCACTACCTATACATTTTATAGTTTCAGTCATTACAAAGTGATCTTGTTCTAATTCTTCAATTAGTCCATTACCCATTAGAAATGCTATTGTTACTTTGACATTTTCAATATCTTCATCTATTTCTAGTGCTATTTCTTCTGCAAAGTTATCTTCTACACCTTCAAATATTAATGCACCATCATTTTTAAGACTTAACAACTGCATTTTAAGATAAATAATAGTATATGTATCTCCACCTGCAATTTTCCTTAATTTCTTTATTTTTTTATCCCTAAAGAAATCTTCTTTGAGCTTTAACCAATAATATTTTTTTGACATATTCCTTTCCCTTTCTGTATATAGAAAAAAGACAACATAATACAAATAACAAGATTTAGTTGGTGTACTAGGTTTCTTGTTACCTGTATTACATTGCCTTTATCCTAGTACACCTACTATTATTTTACCAAAATTTTACTAGTGTTTCAATTTACATTTTATTTTACAAATTGGTTCTTATATGAAACCTCATAGATAAAATTAATTGTTGCTTGTACTTCTTTCTCATCACTTGGATCACTTAAACTATCAATTACATGATAGTAACATAGTTCACTATCTTCATTTGTTTCATTGTAAAATTCAACTGCTTTTTGTAATTCATTTGCTAATGCTATCATTTTTAAAACCCCTTTGTTTTTTATTAGCTTACTCTTATAGTATAGTTTATATTTGAAACATTTACAAATAATATGCTTGTAATTGAAACATATTTTATAATATTTCACTATTTTGATTATATAACCATTTATTAATAAACTTATTAATGCTTTTAGCAGTCTTTCTAGGTATAGCATTTTTGGTCCACATCTCTTTTAAATAAGATATTTCACTTTCTACATCTAGTTCTGGATATAACCTTTTCCAATAGTCAATTTGTTCTTTTGTGATAGTGTATATTCCACCATCTCTTAATACTACTTCAATCATTTTCCTCCACCTCTGAACTTTCTGGTTGTTCTTTTGATTTTTCTTCTTCTAGTACGATCTGTTCAATTCTAAAAATGATACATTCATTTTTAATACAACATTCTTTATTTAAACATTCATTGCAAAAAGAAGTTGTTTCGTTTAATATTTTTTCTTGCATTCTTCCTCCTCTAACCAATATCTTTTATATTGGACCTTTTCACCATATCTATTAGTGGTGCTTATCCATTCATCTTTCACTTTAAATTCAAGTCTTAACTGTCGTATGTATTCACTTAATCTAGTACATCCTAAATCAATAAATGCATTATAGGTTGTAATAGAACCAAAATCCCTCATATACTGTAAAACTCTTTCCCTCAATTATTCCACTTCCTATAAACTAATTTTTCTTTATTCCACCCTGGATAACATTGTTTTAAGTATTCTTCCATAATGAGTAGCATTTCTGCTCTTAAACCTTTGTTACCGTTATCTAATAAGTGATGATGCACTCTACACCCACATACACCATTTTCTTCTATTCCTAGACCTAATTTGCTTTTAGGTATAAAGTGCATTGCATCAAAAATATTAAATTCTAAATTACTTAAATTCATGTTTTTAGTGTGATAACTAATTTTGCAAAATAAACATGAATAATTATCTCTTTCAAATATCCTTTCTCTAGTTGCTTTATCAAATTGTAGTAGTTTAGTATAACTAGCCATACATAAACCTCCTAAATGTTCATATTTGAAGCATTACACCCACTCAATTTTCAATTTTTCTATTTCTGCAGGTGTTAATGTTTCTATGTTTAATTCTTTAGCTTCCTGTACTATGTAATCAATGAAATTTGCCATTTGTTTGGTGTTATAAGAAGAAGTACCATAGTAAGCAACTATATCAACTAAACCTGCTATTTTGGTTTCACTCTTTTCACATATCCATCCAAGACCTTTTTCAGTCCATAAGGTCATAAATGTTGCTGCTGCTTTTTCATCAATAGTTATTATTCTATAAATACCTTTATTTTTTATGTATTCTCTATATACTTCTTCTTTAGTATTCCCTATCACTTCTGCTATTTTGCCTATCAAAGTCCAGGCATAAGCATTAGCACTTAAACTTCTTCTCTTTTTAGGTTTAGATAAATCAATATCAATTAATTCTTCATCTTGTAGTTTATTAAATTCATCTGTTAAAATATCATTTTGATTAGTTAATTGAATAGTTACTTTTGGTTTATGTGTTAAATAGTCTAAATTAATATCAATTATTTTACCTTTTAAAAGCATTTTACACCTCTAGAAAGGAAGATCTTCATCTGTTAAATGTATTTCTTCTGTGGTTTCATAATCACTTTTATAATTTTGTGGTACATCTACACCACTTTGTGTATCACCTTGTGTATCATCTTTCTTATAAGCCAATAATTCTACATTGCTAACAATAACTTCTGTTACATATCTTTTAGTTCCATCTTGTGCATCATAACTTCTAGTTGCAATTCTACCTTCAATTAATATTTTATTTCCCTTTTTAGCATATTTACTTAAATATTCTGCAGTAGAACCCCATGCATTAAAGTTAATAAATTCACTATCATATTCACCATCTTTATTTTTAAAATCATTTTTCATTGCTAATGAATTGTTGTAAACTGATTTACCACTTTCAGTACTTCTTAATTCACCATCTTTAGTTAAATTTCCTACACCTATAAATTTATTCATTATTTATTTTCCTTTCTAATATTTAAACTATCTAATCCATTTTGTACTTCTTCATCAAATGGTAGTTTATATTCAGTTGTTTCACCTTGTAATGTTTCTAATAATTCTAAAAATACTTTCCCATATTTATCATTTAAATTAAATGTTGCTTTATCATACATAAGTTCTATTGCTTTTTCTATCCTTTGTTGTAAATCATTAATATACTCATGTGCTTCCTTACAAATTTCATTATGAGAATGACAACATGCAACAGTTAATAAATCATCTATATCTTCTTTATTCATTAATCCTCCTATTCTATGTCATTATCGTGTAGGCATTGCTCACAAACATATCCTACACTTCCATTTACCATTCCATCAGTATCAATTAATTCATCTTCTTCAAAGAACTCACCACATATATCACATTGCATAAGTTCTTCTATATCATCATCTTTGCATTCTGGACATATTAATAGGTCCATTCTATGACTATCTTGGAATAAATCACTTACACCATAATAATCTTCATAAGTAATAGTTTTTCTGCTAGGTTCTTCAAATCTAGCACTACAATTATTGCATTTGTACATGTTCCCTCCTAATTTCAAATTCTTCTTCATTTGGAATTTTTCCACTTTTCAAACAATAAGTAAGATATTCTAATTTTGGTAAGTAATCATCATTTATAAAGTTTTCATCATACTCTATTTCATGAAAAGTTAATCTTTCCTGGTCTATTTCATTAAAGTAGTTCTTATAATCACTCTCTACAAGCCCATAAGCAACTATACAAGCACTTTTAATACTTGATGCATACATTTGCACTAAAACTTGATTAATGTAGCTTCTAGGTACTTTAAAACCTTTCTCATGGTTATATGTTTTTACTTCATAAATTTTATTATAAGTATTTCCATCTAAATTAACTCTTAATCTATCAATAATTATTTGTTTATCTTTTTCTAAACCAGGAATATTAAGTGCATCTAATATTTTATGCTCATAATTTGTTCCTGCTTTCATACTTTCATTATTAAATGTATTCTTATGTATTCCTAGTTTAGTTAACCACCATTTTTCAAAGGTTTTAGTTTTCCAATTACCTATTATGTAATTTGTATCACTTGCTCCAAAGTACCCACTACGATCTTTATTTAATATCAATGTTGCTCAAATCTCTTTCAAAATTGCTTAATGTATCAAAGTAACTAAATAGTGCTTTAACTTCATCTTCACTACGATTTAACTTTTCTGCAATTTCTTTTGTTGTTAGACCTAGTTTTAATTTATCAGTGTATATAATTTGGCATCTTTCTTTAATTTTGAAAATGTTATGTTTTGATAAATCTTCTTCTGCATCATCTTCTTCTTTTGCTTCTAATCTACTCCACAAATCAAAACCTAAACCTGTGTATATTGCTACACCTTTAACGAATAATCTTGTTTGACTGTTCCACAATCTTTGTTGTGTCATTGAATTATCTCTTACTGGATTAGCACCATTCATTACTGGGCCTTGCATTTCAAATTCTAATTCATCAATTACTACTTTAATTCTAGTTTCATAACATCTATTTTTAATGCCTTTACTATCAGTAAATTCTGTATCACTCATGAATAAACTTGAACCTTTGTCATTTACTATTGGTGTGAAATATACTTTTTCTGCACCATTATCATGTAGTAATTGTTTTACAACTGCCCAGTTTAAATAATCTGCAGCATCTCTTTTCTTTAAATATTGAGAAACATCTATTTTTCTCATTTCATTAAAACTTTTAATCATTTTGTTCTTCCTTTCTTCTGCTTGATAAGAAAGTTACTTTTTCTGCAACTGCTTGTAGTGTATTACCTTCTAAACATTGTAATCTTCCTTTAACTCCTACAAGGTCACCTTTTTCACAATACTCACAAACATTTTCTGCTACACCTTGCCATAAAGTACACTTAATAAAATCTGTATCATAAACACCTTCACTATTTTTAAAGCTTCTTGGTACTGCTAGTGTTATTTCACTTACCTTTCTTCCATTTTCATTTTCTTCTACAATTGGTCTATCTACTAAACGACCAACTATAACTATTTGATTTAACATATTTCCTCCTTTATTTTTTGTTCACACATTCACAAGACTTTCCATAATAATCTACATATTCTTCTATTGATTTAATTTTTTGTTCTAGCTTTTTATTTTCATACTCTAAAACTGATATTTTAAGGTCTTTATTAATGATTGCTTCACCTAGTAATTCAATAACTTTTAAGTAATTTTCACTCATAACTAAACCTCCAAATAGAATGTATGTTCCCCTTTTAGAAATTATTATTTAATTTTGTGATAAAAGTATGAGTTTTTATTTTTCTTTTTGTTTCTTTACACTAACTGATATTTTACAATCTTCTCTTAATTCAAATATCCTTGCTAATGTTTCATATAATGCAATTACATTATGTTCTTTCATTCAACCACTTCCATTAGTTTTTTTGTTTCTTCTGCAGTTAGATTGAACTTAATTTGTAGGTCTAACCACATTTCTGGTTCACCTTTAATTCTTCCAGTTTCAATTAAGCACCAATAGTTTCTACTCTTATCTACTAATGCTCCCATTTCTTCCTGTGTTAGTCCTATTTTCTTTCTAAATTCCACTATATTGTTTCTCATTAGTTCCCTCCTTCCTTATTGTTTTGTATTTGAAACATATTATATATAAATTGTTCCATATACTTACAATAATCATTATACTAGAATAATATTAAAAGTCAATAACTTTTGTTAATTTTTGCAACTTTTTAAAATCATTATGTTTGTATTTGAAAACATTATAATATAAAATTATTGTGGGAATAAATAAATGTTGAGGTGTATTTTTATGAATGATTTAGGACAAAAGATTAGAGAATTAAGAAAAAGCAGGGATATGACACAACAAGAACTAGCAGAAAAACTAAACTTATCAAGAAGCCAAATTTCAAACTTGGAGAAATCAAGAAGATCATTAAACCTGGACCAACTTCGTACTATATGTGAGATATTTAAAATTGACCTTGATTTTTTTGGAATATCACCTACTGCAGAAGAAAGTATTTCTTTAATAGAAAGAGCTAAACTTATATTTGAAAGTGATGAAGTATCAAAAGAAACAAAAGATGATTTATATTTAACTTTAATGCAAATCTATATTAAAAGTAAGGAAAGTAAGGAATGATGTAATTGAACAAATACTTAAAAGATTATTTAGACTATTACAGATTAGATTTACAATTTTTTTCAAAGAAATTAATTAGAACTGCTGCTTATGTTCGTGTATCTCATGAAGAACAAAAAAAACATGGATATTCAGTAGAAGCACAAATAGAAGGATTAAAAAAATATGCTAATGAAAATGGATATTTTATTGTTGATTGGTATATTGATGATGGATTTTCTGCTCGTAAAAAATCTAAAACTAGAAAAGAATTAACTCGTTTAGTTAATGATGCTAAAGAAAAAAAGTTTGAAATGATTATTTTTAAATGTATTGATAGATGGTTTAGAAACATTAGTGAATATTACAAAATACAAGAAGTATTAGAAGATAATAAAATTAACTGGGAATGTAGTGAAGAAGATATTGATACTACTACCAGGGAAGGTAGATTAAAATTAAACCTTTATTTGATGTTAGCACAAGATGAAGCAGATAGAGGTTCTGATAGAATTAAATATGTTTTTAAAGGTAAAATTGATAATGGTGAAGTTATTTTTGGTAAA
Source organism: Bacilli bacterium (assembly GCA_045535005.1). Lineage (GTDB taxonomy): Bacteria > Bacillota_I > Bacilli_A > RF39 > UBA660 > CAG-1000. Next base: position 4,062 of record JAZSKU010000013.1, on the reverse strand, counting down.
TATAGTTTACCTTTAGGTTTTAAAATTGAAACTATTGAAGGTAAAAAAAGAGTAGTTATTGATGAAGAAATGGAACATGTTATAAATGATATATTTGATTTATATGAAACTTATAAATCTAAAGGTAGAGTGCAGACTTTAATTAATAACAAGTATGACCTGGATATTACCTATAAAAACATCACTACATTATTAAAAAATACTTTATTTTATGGTGCTTATAGAGGTAATGAAGATTTTGTTCATGGTAAACACTATTTAACTAAAGATAGATGGAATAGAATACAAGAAATACTTAAAAGCAATAATAAGTCCACTTCTACTAAAAGGACTTATTTATTTTCTTGTTTAATAAAATGCTATGGATGTAATAAAACTTTAGCAGGTCAAACAACCTTTAAAAGAGATAAAAAAACACCTTATCCTTATTACAAATGTAATAACAGATATTTAAATAAAAAATGTGATATTACATGTAATCTAGCAGAAAACAAAATAGAAGTTATGTTGCTTCAACATATTAAACCTTATATTGAGAAATATATAGCAGAATATGAAATTAAACAGGTTAATAAACCTAAACCTAAAATAAATATTAAGAAATTAAGAGATGAACAAAAAAGACTTAACAACATGTATAAAAAAGGTAGAATGGAAGAAGAAGAATATGATCGTGAATTTCAAGAAATAGAAGATAAAATTAGAGCTGCTAACATTGATGAAACTAAACCTAAAGATTTAACTTATTTAAAAGATATTTTAGAAACTGATATTGAAACAATTTATTCTAAACTTACTAGAGATGAAAAAACAATCTTCTGGAGAAGTTTTATCAAGGAAATGGTATTAGACCATAAAACTTATGAAATCCTTAAATTGGAACTATTATAACCCTCCTGGACTAGGTTTTACTTAACACCTGGTCCAGTTGGTGCAGACATTAAGTAAAACAAAAAAAGAAGGTGCTATTGCACCCTCATTTCTAGTTCTTTTATTGCTCTTTGTATGTCCTGTTCGTTCTCTAAATCATCAATATCACTTAATATATCATATATATCCAATTGCTTATATTCTTCACCTATTATAGAATTATATTTATCTATCAAATCCAAGATAGTGTTTATATAGAACAACATTTATTTATTCCCCTTTTTTTGAAGTATAAGATGGCAGTCTTATGCTTCTTTTTTTATTTGATATTTAATTACATGGTCCACTTCTACAAAGAAACCTTTATCATCACCACAACAAATAGAAGCAATTCCAAAATTCTCATATAACCTAGTTAATCTTTCTAAAGTTGCATCTCCAAATGGATATGCCATTGTATAAGTATGTTTCATTTTTAAAATCCCCTTTTGTTTTTATTTGTAAATAAATTTATTTACTTACATTTGTAATTATAGTTCCAAATACAAACAATTACAAATAATATGCTTTCATTTGAAACATTTAATTCAATTAAAAAAGGTTATTTCTTTTTAACCTTTTCATTAGCTTTTATAATGTTGTCGTAAAAACACCACTTTTTATATAATTCTTCTTGTTCCTTCATTACCTTATCGGTATCTCTACATGCAGGATCGAAATGTGCTTCTCTTAATGCAATTGATTTTTAATACAACTTATGCCTTTTATCCCTTATTTCCCTTTTCATATCTACTCCTTATAATCTTCTATCTTTATTCCAAAAAATATTTTAAACATGAGTTTATTTAACCAATTAAAATGTTTAGTATTCATTATTGTTAAATTTCCAACTAATATTTTACTTTTTGGTTTTTCATGTTCTATAAAAGTTGTTGTTTCGCCTTTCATAATAAATTCTTTTTTATTCATTAATTTCCTCCTGTTATAATTTGTTCTATTGCATTTACTACATCATTAAATATTTCTTCAGTAGTCCATTTTTTGTTATTTTCACTATCTAATTCAGTTCCTTTCCATCTAATATCATATCCATAGTAATCTCCACAATGTGCATAATCCCAACCTATAAACCAACTATTATTCTTTACTCCATTTAAATCACTATTTGCATAAGTTAAACCACCATGCACATCTAAATCTATGTCATTATAACCTTTACCATATAACTTACTTGTTCTTGGTATTTCAATATATGCTGTTGGATGTGTGCCTAAATTAAGTATGTAAAATTGAAAACCTAAATATAATCCTTCATATAATATTTCTATCTTTCTTTTTTCTTGATATACCATTTGCTTGTATTCAACATTTGGCATATTTTTTTTTATTTCTTCTAATTTCATTATTCCTCCTATAAAATTTCTATACTTTCAGTAACTATATAACTAATATCTTGCCCATCTAGTTCTTTTAAACACTCAAATTTCTCTAAATCTTTTTTAGGTATTCTTGCACCAAAAGTTCTGTGTTCTCTTGCATAAACATAGTTATTTCCTTTTATTAAATCTAACTTTATTTTTTCTTCTATGTATTTATTTATCTCATCATCTATATTGTTGTATTCATAAATATAGTTATAATCTACTAATTCTCTAGCTCTATTAATTACATCATCACTATCTTGTGCCATATATTCTTTAGTTAAATTATTTGTATTTCTTTTTAATTCAATCATTAATTTAGCATCTTCTGGTTTATATTTTAGATAACTTTCTAAAACATTATTTTTTAAATTATGGTCCAATAAATTATAAAGTCTTAATATATGATGATATTGTTTAGGATCACATCCCCATTTTTTAAACTCTTCTGTCTTACTAGGATATTCATGTGTTAATGCTTTTCTTTTCTCATACATAGCACCTAGAATTGATTTTAAATTAGGTCTAAATTGTTTAAATAATTCTTTAATATATTTATCACCTATTGAGTATTCAGTATCTATTGCTTCAATATAACTAAAATTCCCTTTTTTAATAACATCATAGTAAGTAATCAAATCTTTTAAATCTATGTTACCATTTTCACATTCTATTGTAGTACTAGTTATTTTTCTATGAATAATATCTTTTAAACTAGGTAATATAATTGCTTTAACATCAACATCACTCAATTCATCATCTAAATTATAATTTTGTGAACCATATAAACCAATGTAAATAACATTGTATCCTTTATCTTCTAATATCTTTTTATAGTTAGATAAAGTTTTAAATATTTCTTCTCTTTTCATTATTCCTCCAATTTTTTAATTTCTTCTTCTAATCTTTCTCTTACTAATCTTGTGTTTTGAATACTTGCTTTTCCTTTCATTAAATTAGAAACATCAATATTTAATTCAGTGCATATTTTATTTACACTTATGCTCATAAACTTTCTTATAAATTTATAATCTTCTTCTTTTTTCATCATTTTGGTATTTTCCCCCTCTTTAAAATTCCATACCATTAAATAATTAGAAATATTTTGAATAGTTACTTCACACCAACCTAATCTTTCTAATTCCTGCTCAAATTCAACTATACTTTTATTAGCTTTAACCATATTTTTATATAGGTTAATTATTTTTGTTCTTTCTTTTTTAGGTCTTATATACTGCTCCTGGTCCATCCATTTATCAAATAATTCAAAATCTATTGTTTTCATTTAACCTCCATAAATTCCTAAAACCCCTTTTTTGCATTGTTCTAGTGTTCCACCATGTTCAACACAATAATTTATTGCATCTATATCTTTTGGTGTTACTCTAAATGCTAAATAGAATAAACTTATAAATGCTACTACTCCTAAAGTGTTTATTGCAACCTTAACCCACTTTTTTAAAACATATTTCTTTTTCATAATTTTACTCCTTATTTTCTTAATACTAAATATTTTTCACCTTGATAATCTGTGTAAGGCATTATTTCATCTCTACTATACATTGCATTAACTGTATCAATGAATTTTTGCATACTCTTTTTAGTTCTAAATGTAAGAACTCTACTTAATTGAGCAGGTGTTAAATCACCTTTTAATAATGCTTTTTTAATTTTTAATCTTAATTTTTCATCCATCATTTTTTACCATTTCCTTCCTTTTGCACTTATATATTACCAAATTTTTGGTAATTAGTCAATACTTTTTTACCAT
>JAZSKU010000091.1:0-3208 GCA_045535005.1 Bacilli bacterium | reverse complement strand
GGACAAAATGGAACAGTTTCACGTGTTGTTGAAGGGACATCAGGCGAAATAGATAATGAAACATGGGGGATAGCTCAGAAAGATATAATCGAAAATAACGATATAATTTCTTATGATGTCCACTCTCATCCTGAACAAAATGTATCAGGATACAATGAAGGACCTTCTGTTGAAGATAAAAAATATGTTGTAGGAAATATGCCTAGAGTATTATTAGGATATGATGTAAAAACATATATAACTAATGGTTATCTTGGAAAAGAAACATATAAATCAGTAAAACGAACAATAATATTTTATAATTCAAATGAAGTTTTATATAGGCAAGAGTATGATAAATTTAAGAAAACAATTAAAAACATAAATAGTAAATGAAATCACGAATAGTTGCCATTTTAGGTTTTATATATTTAATATCATTAATTGGACACTCCACGAAGTATTCAAACTTTGCTCAAGAACTTGGTTTATATATTGTATGGGATGATAGCATAGGAACGGTCTATGACCCATTAACATATTGTGTTTCAGGAAAAGATACTATATATGCAGGAGCTTATTCAATGAAAGTACCAAGATTGGTAATCGGTACCGAATTTCACAACTCATTTCATCGTGTTTATGAATTGCCATCAGGACAATATATATTAGTGCAACGAAATAAAAACGATTGGTCATCATTATTAAATAACAAATTAACAGATGATAGTTGTTATATTCCAACAGATGATGAAACTCTCAAGATTATTAACGATTTTAATATTATACGCTTTTCAGAAGATGAGTTAGACTCTCTAAAACAGTCTGATATAACAAAATATCAATATGCGTTATTTCTTAATTCGAGAATTGAAAAATATTATCTTGATTTAGAAAAGATAACATTAACTCAAAAATTATCCAATTCAGGAGTAAATCGTGTAATATGTAAAAATGGCATTAAAATTTTGTTGTTTAATATTGATGTATGTGATATAGAATATCTCACTCAAATAGTTTCTCAAATTACACTCTTTTATGTTGATAAAGACAGGGCCTATATACGGAAATCACAAGTTTATTCAATGTCAGATGATAATATCGATTCTTATGTTTATGATGATAGCACAATGATAATAGACAAATCAATTATTCTTGTTTCTCCTGATAGAAAGGTTGTTCCAAGAGTTAGGATATATGCACCGAGAGAAAGTCTTATGTTAGGTCTTATATGTTCTCCCTCTTCCGAAATATTAGATATGCCACATGGGCAATATATAATGATTAAAAGACCATATTATCCGCCTAACAATTACCAAGAATGGAGTCATGTCAACGATACGATATATACACCAAATAATGATGAAATTTTAGAATTCATTGATGATATGAATATTTATACGCAATATTTTCCAGTAAATGATTGGGCGATAGAAAGTAAAGATTATTCAACAAGTTATCAAGGTGGAATTCTATCCAATCTATTTATTTCGCATTATATTCCAGATTTAGTATCTATTATTGATGATAACAAACTTCATTATACTGGAGAAAACAGAATTATTGTTAAAGATGGTATTCACATATTGTTATACAATATTCTTCCACAAAAAATAGATGCTCTTATTAAAATGGCATTTCAAACAAAAATATTAGGGCTTGATGACGAACATATATTGCAAATAAAACAATCGAAATGGTATCAAGGACAAGATCCTACTAAAATTACGCATTTATTTACATCTCCAATAGGACAAACAAAAATAACGCAAGACGAGTATGAAAAAGGAGTTGAAGAGATTAATCGCAAAGGTCAAAATGGGTTGGCTAAGTAGCTTAATGTTGTTAGTCGCTACATCTAGTTGTGGCGATCTTACATTAGTGAAAGAGATAAAATCTTTTGCGGATGGGGTTAAAAAGGAATTTAGCCATGGTGATTTTACGTTAGCATATTATTTAAAGAATAATTGTGCTGATTGTGATACTTGTATAATAAATTTAAAACAAGTTTATAATATTGATTTTGATAAGTATTATTTAATATTGGAACTTCATAATGACGAAATGATTGCTGATATAATAAAGTTACCATATTATGATTATACCACAGATGATAATTACCGACTAATTTTTATTAAAGGAAAAGATATTGTAGGTGATTATGACATAAGACGTGGTAATCGGAATTCTATTTCGTTTTCTACATTAGCAAAAAATGTTGCATTATATAACCCAGAAATTAAAGTTATTAACGACAGTCATAATGGAGATTATTCCTGGAGATTAATATCTATGGAGTAAAACAATTTAAAATGAAACGTTAGAGAAATGAATAAATACATTAAATTATTGACCTTAGGAGTTTTATTCTTGTTTACAAGTTGTGTGGAAGAAAAACTTAATTTATATCAAACGTTACAACGCGATTGTCAATTTGAATTTGTTGATACTTGTTACATTGACATGAGAGTAATCTATAAGGATATTAAATTTAAGTGCTATAAAATCGAGGAAGTGTCAAAAACAGAAAAAGACAGTTTGAATAATCAAATAGATAGAAAATATTATGACATTAGCTTTTTAGAAGATGGAATAGTAATAGCAAAAGATAGTGTGCCAAAAGATAGTATGGAGTTTATGATAAAAAAAGATACTATTTTTGAAAGCCCATACTTCAAAGTTGTTCTCAACACCAGAAAGCCACGCCATTATACGTTAATCAATTATTAATCTCATGCGCGCAATAATGTCGGTAATATTAATGCTTGTGTTGTCAGTGGCATCAGCTACCGCCGGTATCCGCCTTTATTGCGACACCACGCATCGTGACATTTAAACCTATAATGGTTTAACGGTTTCCTCTGACCCAACAAAATATCCTATGATTGAACAAGGAGAATATCTTGCTTATCATGAACAAATGGCAACAAGCATTTATGGTAAAGATGCTCTGACATATCGAATATCCCAACGAAATGGAAATTTACAAATACCACCAAAAGGGGGACATAATAAAAATACGGGATTATCATATGTATCATCTGTGTTTTTACATAGAACAAATTGGAACGGAAGGGCAGATAAATCGTCAAAAGGATGTCTTGTTATAGATGGTCGTTCGTGGAGAAGTGTTGAAAAACAAATAGAAAAATCAAAAAATATTTATATTAAATTAAATCGAAAATGAGACGCATTACTTTAATATTATTTTGCCTTGTCTATTATATGG
>JAZSKU010000019.1:0-3961 GCA_045535005.1 Bacilli bacterium | reverse complement strand
AAAAGTATATTTGAGTGTTAATAATATAGAAATAAATGACTAAATATGATATTCTAAAATAGGAAGTGAAAATATGGAAAAAAATAAAAATATAATTATTTCAGTTATTATAGTAGTAACATTAATAATAATAGGTGTATTATTCGTTTATACAGCAAAAGAAAGTAATAGTGAATATATATACCATATAGATTATTTTGATGACTTTATACCTGGTAAAAACTATGATATTTATGTTTATAAAGATTATAGTATAAAAGTAGTATCACAAGCAGGATGTAGTACATTAGAATGTTTAGAAGGTACATACACACCACCAGTTGAAGAAGAAACTATTTATTTAACAGAAGAAAATAAAAAGTTTGTAGAATCATTCATGAAAGAATTCATGGGAGAAAATACTAAAAAAGAAACTTCAGCATCAGAACTAAATGATTATGAAGAAACAACAATAATGGCAATCGCAACAAATAATAAAGAAGCATTTAGTTATTTAGCGGATATTCATAATAATAGAAATTATACTCATATGATGAGTTATTATGGAATGCATGATTATAGAATATATAATTATGATGGATTAATCAAAGTAGTAGAACATGATATTCTATGTGATGAAGAAGTATGCGAAGAATTAAATAGTTATGTTATTGATTTTACATATGACTCACAAAAACAAATAAATAATTTTATTAAAAAAATATTTCAAAATCAATCAACTACTAATATAGATTTAAATGAATTAACACTTACAAGAAGTGAAGAAGATCTTATAACAGCATTAATTACTAATGATGAAACATATATGACTTATAGTATTATAATGCAAGATGTATCATGTAATTGTATGCCAAATAGTGTATATTTCTATGAAGATGGAACATATATAATAAGAGGTATAAACTATGAAATAGTTGATAGAGGAAACTATGAAACAGATGTAAATACATTTGTTAATAGCTTAACAGATAAAATGTCAGATGATGAACATTGGTTAAATTATAAAGTATACCTAAAAGATGGAAAAGAATACTATGTAATGCACTCAAATGAACACGTAAAAGCATTCTTAAAAGATTTACAAATAAAATGGATAAACTAAAAGTAGACACAAGTCTACTTTTTAATTTATAATAATAACTCACAGGGAGTATATTATGAAAATAAGAACAAAAGATAAATTATATGTTCAATTAAAAGACATAGAATTAATACTACTATCATATAAACAAGAAGAAATACCACAAAATATATTAAAAGTATTTAATTCACATCAAACACAAGATATAAATGAATTTATTGCGTTTACATCAGCAGAAGACATAGAATTTCTAGATAGTATATGGTTCATATTAAATTATAATGAATTCATGGATTTCACAGATTATGAAATAGTAAACTATAGAATGGATGAATTGACAACTCTAAGAAGAATGAGAAAAGAATTCGATATGAAACAACATAGATATTTAAAAGAACATAAAGAATTTGATAATAACTTCGATAGAATGTTATATGAATGGACACAAGATTTATATCTACCAGGATACACTGAATCAAAAAAATATCCATTAGACTTTAGACAATTATATAACAAAGTAGAAGATTATCAATTATTAATGAGAATAAAAGATGGAACATATAAACTAAATATAGATGATGACTTCTTAAAACCAATAAGCTATTCTAAAAAACAATTACAAAGAATATATTATGAAGTTTTAGGTGAATCGCTATCATTTGAAGAATTAAAACCAATTGAAAGAGAACTAAATATAATATTTAGAAGAATAGATTATACTCCAGAAATAATAACTATAATTAGACAACTAATCGAAATAAATAGATATAACACACTAGAATTTATACAAGATGATATGCTAGATATGTTATTAAAACTATCACGTAGAAAAACAAAATTTCAAGAAATGTCATCATTCGTAATAGATTATCTTTATGCAATTGGATACAATAACTTTAACGATCATGATTCAAAAATAATATTAGAAAGAGATCTAAAAAGATTAAAAAGCACTATAAGATTCATATTATCAAATAGACCAGATGATGACTTTATATATACACTATCAAAATATAATCCAATGTTATCAGAACTAATAGATATATTAAGAAAGATAGATATAAAAGAACAAAATAATATAAAAAGAATTCATTTAATAGATGTATTATTAAATATGGGAGTATTCGTATACTTTAGACCAGAAGCAGTAGAATATGACTTAAATTATTTATTTGAAGTATCACAGTTCATACAAGAACATAAAGATGAAGTGTTAAGAGAAGTGGAATATGATTATAAAGATATATACAAAGAAAAAGAGTTCGTAAAATACTTCACAAACTCAAATAAAATATTATTAAATTTATATAGAAATAAAAAAGATAATCCTAATAGAAAGTTAATACCAAATTCATAAATTATTAAAAAACTACCAAAAAGGTAGTTCTTTTATTTTGTTGCTTTATTAATTTTATTTTGTTTAGCATATCCTACAAAGCCTAAAACGATTAGTGGGATACAGAACATTATATATAACATAAATATTAATGCTCCTACACAATATAGAATTGCACCAACTAATGCTGCCCATGATTTTCTTAAAAAAAATCCTAACCAAGAGAATATTGCACCTAAACCAATCATAACCATATGTGGAGTAACAATTGCAGCGGCAAGAGCGCCACCAAGAGCTTCTGCAGTATCTTCACTTGCCATAGTACCACCAAAGTAAATAAGTAAATATAATAAATACAATGATGCTAATAGAGCGCATACGAATAATACTTTACTTCTATTTTTAAACATAAATCCTCCAATTATTTAATAGCAAATTCAAAAGCATAACTTTCATCCCAAAATAAATTAGAATAATATACTAATTTTAAAGAATCATCATCTTTTGGCTCTTCAAAAACGATTGTTCCAGTTTTAGTACCACCAGCAATTAAATCGCCAGAACTTAAATTAGTATCTGTATCAATAGTAGTGAATGTTTCGTTATCTTCTTGTCCTTGGGAATTAATCATTTTCCAATCTAATGCATTATATGAAATTTTTTCTTCAGATTTGTTTTCAATCTTAATAGTTACAATAACATATTCATTACCTTTAGATGGTTCATCCCAATCATCACCTTTAGAATGTTTTACTTTAGTAACAGTATAATGTACACCGTCAAGAACAGCTGTTTCATTGACATTGAAAGTTGTTTTAGCATTTCCGTCTACATCAGTAACTTTAACTTCTTCATCAACATCAGAAGTACAAGCAGTTAATCCAAATACCATAAAACCTAAAAGTACTAATAATAAAATTCTTTTTTTCATGATTATATCCTCCTTTCGTATTTGATATGTTCATTATATCACAAAAACTTCACACAGGCGACATATTTCTTGATTGAATTATGGAATAATGAATGATAGCGAGGAGGTGCATAACTTCTATGAGTAGATATGATAAACATATATTATCGATACAAGTTAGAAAAAATATAAGAAAATATAGATTAATTAGAAATTATACACTTCAAGAATTAGCAGATAAAACAAATCTAACACATGGTTATGTGAGAGATTTAGAATGTTTAACAATAGATAAAACACCAACACTTGAAACTATTGGAAAATTTGCAAATGCATTAGAAATAGATATAAGACAATTATTTGATGATGTTGATAATAATTTAAAACATTTAAAATAAAAAAACATATACATTGTGTATATGTTTTAATTTGATAAAATTTATAAAAAAATATTTAATAACTTACAAATGCTAACTGATTTTAAATTTCCAGGCAATAAAAAAACTAATCCGAAGATTAGTCATTTATATTAAACAAACCGAAGTTTGAATAATATCATATGGAGCAGGTGATGGGAATCGAACCCACGTTAGCAGCTTGGAAGGCTGAAGTTCTACCATTAAACTACACCTGC
>JAZSKU010000027.1:0-12728 GCA_045535005.1 Bacilli bacterium | reverse complement strand
TAAATTATTTATTTTAGTATTTTGATTATTAGATTCTTTTTGAATATTTAAATATTTATTTTTTAAGTATTCTAAATATTCATTATATAATTCTATATCTATATGATTAAGACCAAAATTTAATTCTTTATTATTATAATTATAGTTTCCTTCTTCAAATAAAATTAAGTTATAATATTTTTTATTTTCTTTTATTATTAATTCTTTTGATACTTTATAATTTAAATTATTCATTTTGTCTCTTAATATATCATGATAATTATTTGAAATGGTAATTATTTTTTTAAATCTTAGTTTTGTTTTTGATAGTATTTCTATCATTGTATGAGTCCCCATACCTGATAAAACAAGTGTATCGCATTCTGTTTCATTTATGTTATCAAGGCCATTTGTCACTCTTAAATCTATATATTCATCTAGACCAAGAATAGCTATATCTTTTTTTGCTCTATTTATAACATTTTCACTTACATCTGATGCGATTGAATATTGTTTTCTATTTGCAAGCATGATTCCTAGTTTTGCTTGATCACACCCTACATCTATTACTTTATCTGACTCATTTATTAAACTATAGATTGCTTCAATTCTATTCAATTAAGAAATCCTTTAATTTTTTAGCTCTTGATGGGTGTCTTAATTTTCTAAGAGCTTTTGCTTCGATTTGTCTAATTCTTTCTCTTGTAACTTTGAATTGTTTTCCAACTTCTTCTAATGTATGACTAGAACCATCAAATAGACCAAATCTTAATTCTAATACTTCTTTTTCACGAACTGTTAGAGTATCTAATACATCTCTTAATTCATCTTTAAGTATTTCATATGTTGCGAATTCTTCTGGAGACATTGTTCTTTCATCAGCAAGAAAATCTCCTAAATGTGAATCATCTTCTTCACCTATTGGTGTTTCTAATGATACTGGATCTTGACTAATTTTTCTAATTTCTGTTATTTTTTCTACAGATAATCCCATTTTCTTAGAAAGTTCTTGATCAGTTGGTTCTCTATTTAATTCTAGAGTCATTTGTCTTTCGATTCTTGCCATTTTATTAATAGTTTCAACCATATGAACTGGAACTCTAATTGTTCTTGCTTGATCTGCTAAAGCACGAGTTATTGCTTGTCTAATCCACCATGTAGCATATGTAGAAAATTTATATCCTTTATCATAATCGAATTTTTCTACTGCTTTCATAAGACCTATATTTCCTTCTTGAATTAAGTCTAAGAATAAAAGTCCACGACCTACATATCTTTTAGCGATTGATACTACTAAACGAAGGTTAGATTCTGCTAAAACATTTTTAGCTCTTTCGTCACCTTCAGCTACTCTTTTTGATAATTCTTGTTCTTCTTCTAAAGAAAGTAAGCTTATTTTACCTATTTCTTTTAAGTACATTCTTACATTATCATTAACTGACATATCTTTACTTTCATCTGGTACATCATCAATAATAATTTCTTCTTTTAAATCTATTGGATTTGAATCATCTTCATCTTCTGCTCTAACTTCGATTTTATTATCACTAAGTGCATTATATAAATCATCTAATGCATTACTGTCTAAATCTAAATCTAATGTTTTTTTAGCTATTTGTTCATAAGTTAAATAACCTTGTTTTTTTCCTTCTTCTACTAATTCGTTTACTCTTTCTTCAAAAGTCTTAATATTATTTACCATTTCAACACTTCCTTATTAATATTCTCTATTTTTTTTGCTATTTCTATTTTTTTGTTTATATCAAGAGTTTCATTCATTTCTTTTTTTAATGAATTTATTCTTGCTTTAATTCCATATTCTCTTACTGTTGTTATATATTCATCTAGTTCTCTTTCTGTATATTCTTCTTTGTTAGGATATTTATTTATTTCTTTTAGAGTTTCTAATAACTCTTCATTGTCACTTATGTAATCCATAAAGTCTCCATAATCAAAGTAACCATAATCATTTCTGAATTCTATTATTTTGTATGCTAAACTTGATTTCTTTGGATTTATTAAATAACCTAATTGATTTTCAAAATATATTATTACATCATTGTGATGTAACATTAAATACAATATTCTTATTTCACTTATATCGTATTTATTATATCTTTTTATTTCTTCTTTTTTTGGAATTTCTTTTTTAGTTTTTTCTTTTAATTTTATTTTGTTTTTTATTACTGATTCGTTTATATCAAATTCTTTTGATATTTCTTTTATTTTTAGTTCTACTAAGATATCATCTTCTATATTGTTTAATGACTCTATTGCTTCATTTATATACTTTGATATTTCTACTGAATCTTTCATATTTTTTGTTGATTTTAAATATCTTAATTTAAAATCTATATATGAGATTCTATTATTATATGCTATATCAAATGCTTCTTTTCCTTTTTTACTTATGAAGTCATCGCTATCTTTATAGTCATCAAATATTATTACTTCTACTGTTATATTATTTTTTTGTAGTTCTTCTGCTGCTGATAATGTTCCTTGTATGCCTGCATTATCTTGATCTAGATTTAATATTACTTTTTCTACTTTCCATTTTAGTAATTTTTCTAAATGATCTTTTGTAAATGCTGTACCCATTATAGCAACTACATTTTTATAACCTATAGATGACATTCTTATTGTATCCATAAATCCTTCAGTTATAATTATTTCTTTTGTTTTCTTTATATGTTGAAGAGCATTATTTATATTGTAAAATACATCACTCTTTTTAAATATAATTGTTTCTTTTGTATTTGAATATTTAGGTAGTGTATCATCTTTAACATCATCTTCTAAATATTTTCTACCACTAAATGCGATTACTTTATTATTTTCATCTATTATCGGAAATATTATTCTATTTTGAAATGTATCGTATGTTCTTCCATTAATATCTTTACATATATCTATGTCATATAAATCTTGTAATTCATATTTATTTTTTAAGATTTCATTTAATTTGTTATTTAATGAAAGACCAATATTAAATTCATTTATTATATCTTTATTAATATTTCTTTTTTCTAGATACTCTATTGCTTTAGTTCCTGGTTTAGAAATAATTGTGTTCTTGAAGTATTTATTTACTGTATCATTTATTTCGTAATATTTTTGATAAGCACTATTAGTATTGTCTTTTGGAACATTTATATCTAATTTTATACCGCATCTATCAGCTAAGATTTTTATTGCTTCTGCGAATGTGCTATTTGTTATTTTTTGGACAAATGTTATTACATTTCCACTTTCTCCACATGAGAAGCATTTATAAATTTGTTTATCTTGATGTACTGAAAAAGATGGGCTATGATCATTATGAAATGGACAAAGTGCTTTATTTTTGTCATTAAGACTTATATAGCTACCTATTACATCTACAATGTCATTTCTAGACTTTATTTCATCTATTACTTCTTTACTAATAAATGCCATTTTTCGCCCTCCTAATAATATATATACGAGATAAATTCAAAAAACACTTGTTTTTATTTAAAAAACGTTCATATTATAGCATTTTTTTTAATATAATTCAATTTTTTCAATAAAAAAAGTTTAAAGTTTGATCTTTAAACTTATTTATTTAATTTATCAAATTTTTTAAATACTGCTTCATCATTTAAATCAGTATCTTTTAAATCTTCTAATATCTTTTTTTGTTTTCTTGATAAGCTTGTTGGTATGATTAATTTAAGTTCACAATAGAAGTCTCCTTTTTTCCATGAGTCACTACTATTAATACCTTTTCCTTTTAATCTTAATATATCCCCTGGTTGGCTTCCTTCTTTTATTTTTAAATCAACTGTACCATCAATTGTTTTTATTGTTTTTTTACATCCTAAACAAAGGTCTGTAATAGATACTGGTACTTCTACATAAATATCGTTACCATCTCTTGTATAAAGTTCATGATCTGATACTTTAAATTCTATATATAAGTCTCCATTTGGTCCACCATTAATTCCTGGTTCACCTTTTCCACTTATTCTTAGACGTTCTCCTGTATCAATACCTGCTGGAATATCTATTGTAATTGTTTTTTCAACTTTATATTTTCCAGCACCTTTACATTTATTACATCTTGTTTTATATGATTTACCTTTTCCATTACATTCTGGACAAGTTGTTTTAGTTTGTATTACTCCTAAGATAGTATTTGTTTGTTTAATAACAACTCCACTACCACCACATTCTGAACATGTTGTTTCACCATGTCCTCCATGTCCATCACAATCATCACATGTTTCAAAGTATTCTAAATCTATATCTTTTTTACATCCATATACAGCTTCCATGAAATCTATTCTCATGCCATATAATGAATCTGCACCTTTTCTAGCTCTTGATTGAGATTTTTGATTAGAAAATCCACCGAATCCTCCGAATCCACCAGAGAATAAATCTTCAAATATATCTCCGAAATCAAATCCTCCAGCACCAAATGGATTTCCTCCTTGAGCGTTTCCATATGGATTATCAAATGCAGAGTGTCCATATTTATCATATTGACTTCTTTTTGTAGAATCTGAAAGACATGCATATGCTTCTTGTGCTTCTTTAAATTTATCTGGAGCATCTGGACTTTTATTTATATCAGGATGGAATTCTTTTGCTTTTTTTCTGAACGCACTTTTTATTTCTGCTTCAGTTGCATTTTTATCTACACCTAATACTTCATAGTAATCTCTTTTTTCCATATTAAACACCTTTTCTACATATTTTATTCATAAAAGTAAAGGGCTTTAAAAAGCCCTTAAACTTTAAATTATTTTTCTTCGTAATCTGCATCTTTTACATTATCATTTTTGTTTGAATCATCGCTTGAATCATCTGAAGCTTGTGCTTCTTGATTAGCAGCAGCTTGTTCTTGATAAATTCTGCTTGATAATTCCATAACTTTAGATGATAATTCTTCGCTAGTTTTCTTAATATCTTCGATATCATTTTTTTCTAATGCATCTTTTGTATTTTTAACTAGTTTTTCAACTTCTTCTTTTTCATCATCTTTTACTTTGTCACCAAAATCTTTTAATGTTTTTTCTGCAGCAAATACCATTTGTTCAGCATCATTTTTAATTTCAGCTTCTTCTTTACGTTTGTTATCAGCTTCTTTATTTGCTTCAGCTTCTTTCATCATTTTATCGATTTCTTCATCAGTTAAATTTGATGATGCTGTAATTGTAATAGCTTGTTCTTTATTAGTTCCTAAATCTTTAGCTTTAACATTAACAATTCCGTTTGCATCGATATCAAATGAAACTTCGATTTGTGGTACACCTCTTGGAGCTGGTGGAATGTTAGTAAGTTGGAAGTGTCCTAATGTTTTGTTATCTGCAGCCATTGGTCTTTCACCTTGTAAGATATGAATATCTACTGCTGGTTGATTATCTGCAGCTGTACTAAATACTTGTGATTTAGTTGTAGGAATTGTTGTATTTCTTGGAATTAATACTGTCATAACATTTCCTAAAGTTTCGATACCAAGTGATAATGGTGTAACATCTAAAAGTACTAAATCATTTACTTCACCAGTTAATACACCACCTTGAATAGATGCACCCATTGCAACAACTTCGTCTGGGTTAACTTCTTTACTTGGTTCTTTTCCTAATTCTTCTTTAACGATTTCTTGTACTAGAGGTACTCTTGTTGAACCACCTACTAATAATACTTTATCAATATCTTCTTTCTTAAGACCTGCTTCTTTAATAGCATCTCTTACTGGTTTTCTTGTTGATTCTACTAAGTCTCTAATTAAATCTTCAAATTTAGCACGACTTAATGTCATATCTAAGTGTAATGGACCGCTTTCACCTTGAGTGATGAATGGTAAACTAATTTGAGTAGTTACAACACCACTTAAATCTTTTTTAGCTTTTTCTGCACCTTCTTTTAATCTTTGCATAGCTAATTTATCTTTAGAAAGATCAATTCCATTTTCTTTTTTGAATTCACTTACTAAATATTCAATAATTGCGTTATCAAAGTCATCTCCACCAAGGTTATTATTACCACTTGTTGATTTAACTTCAAATACACCATCACCTAATTCAAGTACTGAAACGTCAAATGTTCCACCACCTAAATCGTATACTAAAACTGTATGTGCATTTTCTTGTTTATCAAGACCATAAGCTAATGCTGCAGCTGTTGGTTCATTGATAATTCTTTCTACTTCTAAACCTGCAATTTTACCTGCATTTTTAGTTGCTTGTCTTTGAGCATCGTTGAAGTATGCTGGAACTGTAATAACTGCTTTAGTTACTTCTCCACCTAAATAAGCTTCAGCTGTTTCTTTTAAATTCATAAGAATTTTAGCACTGATTTCTTCTGGTGTATATTTCTTTCCTTCTGCTTCAACTTTTTCTTTAGTTCCCATTAATCTTTTAACTGAACTAATTACATTTGTAGAAGTTTGAGCTTCTCTTTTTGCTACATCTCCAACTCTTACTTCTCCATTTTTAAAACTTACTACTGAAGGTGTTGTTCTATTACCTTCAGCATTTGGTATAACTTTAGGTTCTCCACCTTCAAGTACTGATACACAACTGTTTGTTGTACCTAAATCTATACCGATTACTTTATTAATTTTTGCCATTTTATATTATCTCCTTATTTATTTACTTTAACCATTGCTGGTCTAATTAATTTATCTTTATATTTATATCCTTTTGTTAATACTTCAAGTACTACATTTTCAGGTTTGTTATCATCATGTTCTGTTAGAACTGCTTCTGCTACATGTGGATCAAATTCTAATCCTAAGCATTCTACTTCTTTAACTTCATATTTATCCATTAAAGATGTTAAGTTTCCTAAAATCATTTTAAATCCACTTAAGAATTTACTAACTTCATCTGATAAATCATTATCATCCATCATAACTGCTCTTTCTAAATTATCTTTAACAGTTAACATTTCTTTTATGAAGTCTTCTCCTTCATACATAAGCATTCTAGTTACTTCACTTTGTGTTCTTGTTTTGAAGTTTAAATATTCTGCTTGTAAACGCATATATTTATCTTCTAAGTCTCTGTTTTTTGAGGCAAGTAAATTTATTAATTGTTCTGGATCTACTCCTCCACATCCTGGACAACTGTCGCAAGATCCAGTACAGCCTACTTCTTCTTCACAATCGCAATCATCTTCACAATGACATTCATGAGTTTCATCGCATCCGCAATCACAATGTTCGTGTTCGCAAGTGCATTCTTTTCCATCTTGGCATCCGCAATCGCAATCTTCTGTGCAATTACATTTTTTTACTACTTCTTCTTTATTCTTAGACATTTATATATTCTCCTTAAAATCTATTTTTTATTTTCTATATGCTCTTTTAAATATTCAAGCATGTTAACTACTCTTTCGTATTCCATTCTTTTTGGACCGATGATAGCTATTGTTCCTTCTGTTCCATTATTAGCTTTATACTTTGTTTTTATAACAGTTACATTATCATCAAATTCAGATTCACTTCCAATATATATTTTAACCTCGTCGTTAGTTTCTTCGATTTTACTCACTATATCTTTGCTTTCAAATTTACTTATGATGTTTTTAACATCATCAACTGTATTGAATTCTGGTTGTTTTAATATATTAGTTTTACCTTTAAATCTAACATCTCTTTCTGATGTGAAATTTGATAGAGCGTTATAAAATGCATTATATACTACTTCATAGTTCTCAATATAATTTCTTATTATTGGTTTTATTTCGAACTCTAGTTTACTTGGAACTTCATCTATTGGTGTTCCGATAAGCATTTTATTTAATAACTCTGTAGTTTTAGATATCTCATTTAATGGTATGTTTTTCTCTAGAATTAAATTCTTATTTTCAACATGACCTTTATCTGTGATAACTATTGCTACTAATTGTTTTTCATTTAATGGAATAACTTCTACTTTAGATAATTTATTATCTTTTGATTCTTTTCCTAAAACAACTGATGTGTAGTTTGTGATATCACTTATTATTTCTAAACTTTTACTAATAACATCGCTTAATTCTAATTCTTGGTTATTAAATATAGTTTGAAGTTTAAGCATATCTTCTCCACTAATTTTTTTAGGTTCCATTAAATTATCAACATAATATCTGTAACCACTTTCTGATGGAACTCTTCCTGAAGATATATGTGTTTTCTCTAGGTAGCCTAATTCTTCAAGTGTAGCCATATCATTTCTTATTGTTGCACTTGAACATTTGAATTTTTTACATAATGATTTACTTCCGACTGGTCTTGCTGTTTTTATATGTTCTTCTATAATTTCTTTTAGTAAATCCTTTTGTCTTGTACCTATCATATATACCTCCTTTAGCACTCTTTTTTTATAAGTGCTAAAACTATTATAACCGCTTAAATTAGCAATGTCAATATTAAAGTGCTAACTTATGTAAAATATAAAAAAGATGTATTTTTGTACATCTTTTTATTCAAATGTTTTTAGTATATTTTTGCTTTTTGTTACTACTCCAGAATATTCATCATAGTATTCAGATATTATTACATTTATATCATCTATAATATTTTTATCTATGTCTAGTGACGTTATTTTTGATATATCTACATAATAATATAATCTCATCATTTTAAGTACTTTTTCGCTTATAATTGGTTCTGTAGTTTTACAATTATGGCATATATAACCACCTTTATTAAGTGAAAGCGTTGCGATTTTTGACGAACCACATACTACACATTCATCTAAATTTAAATCTATTCCAATATAAGTTAAATACTGTAGTTCTAATATATTTGTTATTACTTTTGGATTAAAGCCTTTTTCTAAAGCTTTTATTCCATTTATAAATAAATCGTATACTTCTATATTATTTGATTCTTTGAATACGTTTGTTGATAATTCTGTTATATAAGTTAAGTACGTTAGTGTTTCAATATTACTTTTTATATTTATTAAGTGATCTATTATATCTACTTCTATAAGTGTTGATAAAGCATTTTCTTTATAATACATATGAAATATACCATATGCGAATTTTTCACTTCCAAGTCTTAGTTTGCTTTTTAAGCTTTTGCAACCTTTAGACATGCATCCAATTATTCCATACTCTTTAGTTAATATATTTATTATTTTGCTTTTTTCTTGATATGGTGTGGTACTTATTACTACACCTTCTACACTTATTATCTTCATGTTTACTAACTAAAAGCATAAAGATAACTTTATGCTTTAATTTCCTTTCTTATATTTTAAGTAATATTCTATTTTTCCTGTTTCTTTAAATTTATTCCAGGCTTCTTTTTTATTCATATTTTATTCTCCTTACAATATTATATTGCTTGGAAATTAAAATATTTATTCATGATTTACTAAATAACCTAAATCTTTTATATATTTATCTTTTTCTCTCCATTTTTTAATTGTTCTACAATATAATTCAAGATATACTTTTTTACCTAATATTTCTTCCATATCAAGTCTTGCTTCTCTACCTATTGTTTTTATCATTGAACCATTTGCGCCAATTATAATTTTTCTTAGAGAGTCTCTATCTACAATGATATCTATATATACGCTTACAATATTATCTTTTTCTTCATATCCAATCATTTTACATGATATTGAATGAGGTACTTCTTCATTTGTATATAAGAATATTTTTTCTCTTACTAATTCTGATAATCTAAAATCTAATTCTGTTGTTGTTGTTTCTCCATTCATATAATATTTTACATTATCTGGTAAGTATTCTTTTAATACTTTTATTAATCTATCTACATTATCATCATTTAGTGCTGATAAAGGAATGATTTCTGCAAATTCATATAAATCTTTATATTCATGTATTTTTTCTAGTATTTGATTATCATTTAATTTATCTATTTTATTCAAAATTAAGAATACTGGTTTTTCTACATTTTGTAATCTATCAATTATGAATTGATCACCTTTTCCAAAAGGAACTGATGCATCTACTACAAAAAGTAATATATCTACATCATTTATTGAATAGTATGCTTGACCATTTAAAGCTGTTCCTAATTTATCTATTGGTTTATGAATACCTGGTGTATCAACAAATACAATTTGTGTATCTTCTTCATTATATATACCTTCAATTAAATTTCTTGTTGTTTGTGGTTTAGGAGATACTATTGCAACTTTTTCTTTTACTATTTGATTTAAAAGTGTACTTTTACCAGTATTAGGTCTACCTATAATACTTACAAATCCACTTTTCATACTAAGTCCTCCTTAGTAAATTTAGTATTCATAACTTCTTCAAATGATTTTATTTCCATTTTTCCATTTTTAGTCATAATATTAAATATTACTTTATCATCAAAGAATTCTAAAAATGTTTGTTTACAAATATTACATGGATAACAAATTTCATCACTACTTGTCATTAAATATAATGCTTTAAATTCTCTTTCTCCATGACTTACTGCATTATTTATTGCATTTCTTTCTGCACATATAGTTCCTCCATATGAAGCATTTTCTATATTAACTCCTTCATAGAAATTACCATTTTTTGTTTCAACTATACAAGCAAAGTGCATATTTGAATATGGTGCATAACTATTATCTAATAATTTTATTAATCTTTCTTTCATTACTTCTCCTTTTAAATTAGTGCGATTACTTTAGGTAAAAATATTATTAATCCTATAATAACTGATATTATAGCAAATACGAATACTGCTGCTGCAGCTGTATCTTTTGCTACTTTAGCAAGTGGATGATATTCTTCTGTAACTAAGTCTACTACTGCCTCTATTGCAGTATTAACTAGTTCACATGATATAACAAGTCCAACTGTTAACATTAATATTGCCCATTCTGTTACATTTATTTTAAATAAGAAACCAGCAATTATTACTATTAATGCTACTCCTACGTCTACTGCTAAATTTTGTTCATTTCTATAAGCATATTTCAATCCTTTAATTGGATACTTAAAACTGTTAACAAACTTTGCTAGACCTTTTTGTTTTTTTCTCTCATCTCGTGATATCATATTCACTTAGAATCTCCTCCTCTTTTGCTCTCATGATTTTCTTTTCATCTTCTTCCATATGATCATATCCTAATAGATGAAGTAAACCATGAATTGCAAGATAACAAAGTTCTCTTCTTACGCTATGACCGTATTCTTCTGCTTGACTAACACATCTTTCATAGCATATATATATTTCACCAAGAAATCTTACATCTGTATATTGTATATCATTTACTTCTTCAAATGCAAATGAAATTACATCTGTTACACTATCTTTGTTTCTATATAACTTATTTATTTCTCTTATTTTTTCACTATCTACTAATGTAATATTTAGAATTGGGTTATTTATTTGCATTTTTTTGCATGCAAATTGGATAACTTTATCCATATCTTCTATATCTATTTTTTCATTTGTTGTATTAAAAATATAATTATCCATATTTACTCCTATAATATTTTTATTAAATATAATGCAACCACTACTACTGCCAGTATACTTAGTATGTTATATACCCAATCTCTTTGTAATACTTTTGGTAAGTGTTTTTTTATTGCAGTTAATCCTGTATAAAGTAAAAAACCTGTTATTCCACCTACTACATTTAGAATAATATCATCTACATCAAAACTTCTTCCTATGAAATGTTGTGTAACTTCTATTATTGTACTTGATAGTAATGAAAATAATGTTATAGTACCAAGATCTTTTATTCTACAATAACTTGTTGCGAAATAACCTAGTGGTACAAACATAAATATATTACCTAATACTTGTCTATAAAATAGAGATGTCCCTATTTCATATCTTAGTATTTCTCTAAAAGGCATAAAGTTTGTTCCTCCACCTGATAAATCTTGACTTGTTACTAATTGGAATAGTATAAGTAAGTATGCTAGAAAAAATGCACCGAATATTTCTTCATGAAGTGGATTTTTTCTTTTTCTATCGCTTTTAAACATGAAAATCATTCTCATAAGAAAAACAATAGACATTACTATTACTATGGTTGGCCATGACATATAAATTACTTCTCTAATTGTTGATTGCATAATTTTCACCCATACCTTTTATCCTTTAAGTACTTCCAATGTCTTCATAAACTTTGAAAAATACTTCTATACTTATTTTACTACGAAATGGGTTCTTTTTCAAAACTTTTTTGGAAATAATATATTCTTTATCACCTAACATATTTTCGATGTTATTTTGGCTTCTTTTTAGGGCCTCATTAAATGCTTCTTCTTCTGTTATATTATAGTTTTTATATTCGTATATATTTTTAATTTCTTTATATAATTTAAAGAATAAATAAGGTTTATCTAATATTAATATTTTTTGTTTTATCATATTTTTTGTTTCGTATTTTCCACTTAGTGTTAACTCAAGTCCAAATATATCTAGATAATATCTATTTATAATTTTATCTGTTTTAACATATTCTTTATATTGATACGGAACTGTCGCATTCACTATATACCATGTTTCAGCAAACACTGTTGCTTCTGCAGTTGTATAACCTATTATCTCATCATTCTTTTTTATTTCTGATGATACAATTACTTCTCCTTTTTTAACATAGTCTCCTATTTCTTTTAATTTAGTTCCTTTTGTAACATTTATATGTTTTATTACTCCATCTTTTTGAGCAATTATATCTTTTATATTTGTATTATCTTTTTGAGTTTTTATTATTCTTTCTGTTACATTAATATTATAATTACAACCTATTTCTTCTATTTCTATCCATTCTAAAATATCACTATTATTT
>JAZSKU010000075.1:0-4220 GCA_045535005.1 Bacilli bacterium | reverse complement strand
CATATTAATAGTATTTACATAACATAATTATTTTATAACTTTAATAATAATCTTTTTAGGTCTTTTCTTTTTAGGTTCAATCTTAATAGAATCTAAGAATACTTTTTCCATCTTATCTACTACTTTATTATAGTAAATAACTCCTAGTTCATCACCCTTCTTAACTTTTTTACCTAAACTATTACTTAAAGTAACACCAACAGCATAATCAATCTTATCTGTTTTCTTAACTCTACCCGCACCTAAATTAAATACAAGTTCACTAAGTTTTAAAGCATCATATGAGTTAATATAACCATCTTTCTTAGACTTAACAACCATCTTCTTAGATTTATCCTTAAGTTTAGTTATATCTCCACCTTGAGCCTTAATCCATTGATAGAATTTATATTTAGCTAAATCACTTTCAATTAAATCAACAACAAGAGTTTTAGCTTTTCTAAAAGATATACCCTTAGCATTACTTACCATTAAACTAGATAAATAAACACATAAATCATAAAGTCTCTTTTCATACTTATGATTAAAGAAATCAATAGCTTCTTTTATTTCTAAAGAGTTACCTATATTAAGTCCTAAAGGAGTATTCATATCACTTAACATACATACTACTTTTTTATTATATGCATTACCTATCTTGACCATAGTTTTAGCAAGAGCAGTAGCACTCTTAATATTCTTCATGAATGCACCCTTACCAACTTTAAGATCAATAATAATAACATCACTACCGCTAGCAATCTTCTTAGACATAATAGAACTTGCTATTAAAGGAATTGAATCAACAGCACCTATTTCATTTCTAAGAGCATATATCTTCTTATCTGCAACTGCAATCTTTTCACTTTGACTTATAACGGCACAACCTACTTTATCAAGCATATTAATAAATTCTTTACGAGTTAAACTAAGTTTATATCCACCAATACTCTCTAATTTATCAACAGTACCACCAGTAAGCCCAAGACCACGTCCACTCATCTTAGGAACACATACACCAGCTGCTGCTGCAATAGCACTAACAATTAAAGTAACTTTATCTCCAACCCCACCAGTAGAATGCTTATCAACCTTAGGTTTCTTAACACTAGATAAATCAATCACTTCACCACTATTAATCATAACATCAGTTAAAAATATAGTTTCTTTAAGACTAAAACCTTCATTATAAATAAGCCAAATAAACTCACTCATAACTTTATCACTAATCTTATCTTTAACATAAGAATTTACCATATAAGCAATATCATCATATGATAATACTTCTTTATTCTTTTTCTTATCAATAATTTCTCTAGCTTTCATATATTCACCTACTATATTAAAATTATACTAAATTTATAAAAAATATACAATTAAAAAGCAATTAGTTTTCTAATTGCCTTAAAACCACTTTACTTAGTTACAACTTTAAAATCTAAATAATTATGAATTGCTTCAGCTGGAACATAACATCCATCATTAGGAACAATCATAAGAGAACCCTCTAAAATAATATTTGAACCATCTTGAGTAATAGACTCCTCAGAAATATCAAATTCTTCATTAATATCTCCACTTATTAAATGACCTACTAATGATAGCTTTTTACCAATCAAATCTTCTTTTTTTATAGTATCATTACTAACTTTAATATAGTCATGTCCATCAACAGTTTTTACTTTCACATTGTAAGTTGCTTCTTTAATTGTAAAATTATCTGAACTTTCAACTGTAGCTCCTAAAAAATCAATAAACCATAAACCTTTAGATAAATTAACTACCTTATCAGTACCACTATAAACATAACTCTTATCTACTTCATTATTTAATAAATATGGAAGAGTAGAACCCTCATGTACTATATAATATATATCAAACAAAGTACCAGACATTGTAACTTGCTCTTTATATAGATAATCCTTAATAGTAATTCCATTTATTACAGTTTCAACATAAAATGTACTATTACTTCCTACAGGAGTATTACTTAATTTATAATAATTAACATCATAGTCCCAATCGCTATCTAAAGCAGCATTAAAGAAATCTTCTGGAGTTTGCTTAGATGAATTATAAGTAGAAATTGTTTTTCCAATATTAAATAAATTTTCTCTACTCCAACTAATATTTAAATTTTTAACAATCTGAGGTGTATCTTGTAATGAATCCCCAGTTATATCACCATTACTATTCATGGCAAATTCTTCACCACTTTTAGCCACTTCAGATTTAATTGTATCTCCTATTTGTTCTACTTTTATTGGAGCACTACTTGATCCAGTAGCTTCTATTTTATAGTCGCCATTTGTAACATTTAATTCTTTAATATTACCTCGACTATCAACAACAATATAATAATCAAGTTCCTCTCCATCCATTGGTAATTTTGCTGCTCCATCAACTACATTACTATAAACAAGTTGTCCTGTAGTAATAAATTGATTACTTACAGCTTTAACATGTGTTTTAACTTCTGTTTCAAATGCATCTTGTTTTGCTTTGTTAAACATATCAAGTACATTTGGCATCGCAATAATAACTAGTATAGCAAGTATTGCAATAACTGCCAAAAGTTCAACTAACGTAAAACCTTTTTTTCTCATATTTATCTCCTACCTTATATCACAAGTATAACATACTTCTTATCTAAAAAAAATAAAAAGAGTTAATATTAACTCTCAATTTAATATTGTATCGTACCATCTGTACAAATCACTTTAAGTCCCGGATAAGCATAAGAATAATCATAGTAATTATTTTTTATATTATTCCATTCAGCTTTAGTACCTTCAAAATTCCATGTTGTAGCATTTAAATTATTTTTATCCGTATACATCTGATGTCCATTATAAAAATTAACCTTTACTCCATCAATTTCTTTCTTAATATTAATTGTATCTAAAGTTTTATCCCAAATTAATACATTATAACCAAGAAAATAATTTGGATTATATTCTGTATCAACTACCCAAGAATAATCACCTACATATATATCTTTAGTATATAATACACCATCTATTAATTTATAATCATAAGCATGTTTTCCACAAGTATTACATAATAATAATGGTTTCTTATTTTTATCTAATTCTAAACTTATCCACGTGCCACCATTACCATTAATAACATTATGTGTACAATAACCATCTTCATATAAAACTATATATCCTTTATCAATATCACTTACATTTTCAACAATAATATTATGATAATCATTAGAAATTTTATAGGTTCCATTATAAACATCAGCATCATTTAAAGTTATTAAATTATTATTAATCACTGGGTTATGTTTAGAAATAAGATTATCATTACTATCATATACTGATAAAACATTGTCATTTGAAATAATTACATAAGTACCTTGACTACTAACTAAAAAATATTTTTTATTATAAATAGTATTCTTACTAGTTATAACAACACCACTACTTGTTATTTTAAGTATATCATCTTTATCTAAATCTGAAACAACATCAGAACTAATATCATCATCTGCTTTTAATCCCTTTTTATTACTACTAAATTGATATTCATCATTTGTTGCTCCAAGTTGAACTATATTACCTTGACTATCAACTTTTACATAATAATCTATCTCATCATTTCCATCCATTTTAAGAGAGTTTTCACAATCTACTCCATCTATTCTACAATAAATAGTTTCATTTACTCCAGGTTTTCCCATAGAGTCACTTATCCATTGTTTCTCAGTAGTCTTTATTATTGTTTTAACTTCTGTTTCAAATGAATCTTGTTTTGCTTTATTAAACATATTAAGTACATTTGGCATAGCGATAATAACTAAAATTGCAAGTATTGCTATAACGGCAAGAAGTTCAACAAGTGTAAATCCTTTTTTATTCATATTTTCACTCTCCTTATTTTAATCTATTAATAGTATACCCTCCACCAATATATTTTTCAAGTACACTTTACAAATAAAAAAGAGTTATTAACAACTCTTATCTTTTAATATTTTTTCAACACATTTCTTTAACTTATTATTAGCATCTTCTAAATTCTCAGATTCATCTATTTTAAAAGGTTTACCAATAACAATTCTTAAATCATTTTTAAACATTTTATATTTACCTTTTATAGCAAATGGAACTAATGTAGCACCACTCTTTTGAGTCATAGAAACAGCCCCAAATTTAAAATCTAATAATAACTTATCAGTTCTATTTCTAGTACCTTCCGGGAATAAACAAACAGCTTCTTTATCATTTAAACTC
>JAZSKU010000063.1:0-12254 GCA_045535005.1 Bacilli bacterium | reverse complement strand
AAGATAAAACTATAGGTATTATAATTTGTAAGAAAGATAATAAGTACGTAATAGAATATTGTTCTGATAATAGAATTATTGCTAGAGAATATAGAGTTATGTGATATAATATTTATAGATATACTATGGAGTGATTTATATGGATAATAAATTATTAGATGTTTTATCTGGTAAAGAAAGAAAAAGATATAATCAAATAATTGAGTTAATTAATCAAAAGAATTATACTGTATTATTTGATATGGATAAAGATAGAAGATTTGGTTTAAATAACCAAAAATTTATAGATAGAATATTAAATAGAATTCAAGAAGAAGTTAATCTTAATCCAGAATTTATTATTCGAATGAGTGAATCATTTTATCATAGAACAAGATATTTTACTGAATATGCGATTAAATCTAATCCTAGTGTTATTGAAATGATGATTGAAAGTAATAGTTTTGATAATTATACTTATATTCCTTTAGCATTAGATAATGGATATGTTCCATCTAGTGAATATATTAATTCTCATATAAGATCATTTTCTAAATCAAGCACTATGTTAAGACTTATAGATAGTGGTTATAGACCATCTAATGAAATAATTGAAAATAATATTTCAATATTTGAAAATGAAGAAGTGTTTCTTAAAGTATTGGATTTAGGTTATGTTCCTTCAGTTGAATTTTTAAATAGAAGTAGTGTAATTAAAAATAATAATTTAATAGATAGAATATTTGATACTGTAGAATTAACTCCTGAATTAATTAATAGTACTAAGATTACTAAGAGTGCTTTAGTTCAACAAAAGATTATTGAAAAAAAACCTGAGTTATTACTTAGTTTAAGATCTACAGGGGAGATATTTATTCAATTTTGGATTGAAGCTATTAAGAGAGGTTATATTCCTGAACAAGCTTTAAATGAATATTCTGTAAGTGGGAATACTTTATTGCTTTCTAAAATAGTTAAGTATCATCCTGAGTATGTTAAATATTCTAAAATAATAGATAATGCTGAAAGAGAAAAAGTAAATGAACTTGCATTATGTATGGGATATGTCCCTACTATTAGTGATGTTAGAAATAATGAGAATGTATCTAGAAGTTCTAAATTAATGCATGCATTAATAGAAAAAAGACCTGAAGCTATTAAATATGTTGAAGGCAGACCATTTAAGGGAGGTTATACATTAAATATTTCTAATGATGAATTTTTTGATTTAGTTCGTCTTGCATTAAATAATGGATATATACCTACAGAAGAAGATCTTAATTTAAATCCTAGATTAGCTGATAGTTTTGATTTTATGAAGATACTTATTCAAGATAATCCTGAACTGATAAACTCTATTAGAGAATTTACTCCTAATAAAGAAGAATTATTAAGAATAGCTATTGAAAATGGTTTTGATGGTGAACTTGTTACTAGATATATAGGTACTGAAGATAATGGATATTCTTTAGGTGGAAGATATGATGAAAATGAATTATTAGTTACTGAAACAGGAATTATGTATCAAATAGATAAAGGGTATAGAATTGATTTTCATAGTACATATGATAGTAAATCATATAATAACGATTATAGTATTAATTTATATAATTATTTAATTGATAAAGGTTATCAAACTAGTGATATTATTGATTTATTTTCTTTAAATTTTGAATCTATGAAAGAGATAATTTCTAAGAATCCCGAGTATATTACTAGTGTTGATTTAAGATTACCTAGAAAACAAATAGATGAACTTGGAATGCTTGCGATAAATAGTGGATATGAGCCTAAATTTGAAGATGAAGTATTTGGTTATGGTAGTGAAACTGCTAAGTTAATGGTTAGTAAATATCCAAGTTATTTAGAAAAAGTACAATTATTGGACAGTGTAGGTTTTTTTAATGCTAAACCATGTGCTGATTATGATGAAATATGTAGAATAGCTGTAGATGCAGGATTTTTACCGGATGTTACTAAAATGGGTAATGGTTATGGTGCAATGACAACTATAAAATATAATTATAGTTATGAAATAATGAAAAAAGCTATTCCATTAGCTCCTGATTTAATTGAGTCATGTAGTGTTGATAATAAAGATCAATATGATGAATTATGTAGACTTGCAATTGCTAGTGGATATGTAATTGATAATGAATATGCTTTAACTCATTGGGGTAAGAAGATGTGTTCTAATTATGACTTGATGGCTATATATCTTGCTAATCATCCTAAGTTTATATTAAATGTTGATGTTACTAATTCTGAAGAGATGTTAAAGTTAATAGATATAGCTATTAATGGTGGACTTGAGTTAAGACATTTAAGTGAAAATCAATTATTAAAATTATTTTTATCAATTGATGAATCTAAATGGGGAGATTATCTTGAACCTTATTTAATTGAATCATTAAATAAAGCTAAAGTGTTATATGCGAATAATGATGAAATATCTAAGACAGTTAATACTAGATTTTTATCAGATAATATTACTAAAAACTTTACTAAAGCACAAGTAGAAATATTATCTTGTTATCCAAAACTTCAAGAAAAGATTTTAGAGTTACCACAAGATAGTTATAAAACTAAAATAATATATGATTTAGTAGCTAAATATAAAGATAATTTAGAGTGGATTCCTATATTAGAAAAAGCATTAGATAATATATATTCACCTGAGTTTACTAATTTATTAGAGTCTTTAAATGATAAAGAGTTATCAAGTGAAGAAAAAGATAATTTAATGTATTTATTAATGACTAATAATCATTTAGATATTTCTACTTATGAAGAATTACAAAACGTAGATGCACTTAGAGAAAATTATATAAATATGTTAATTGAAAGAAATACTTTAGGTAGTTTAAAAACTGCATATTTTGAAAAAGTGTTTGGTATTGATTTAGCTACAGCAATGAATTTAGTTAATCTTTATGGTAAGAGTTTAGAAAGTAAAACAATTGAGTCGTTAGATCCAAATAGTAGAAGTGAATTTGTATTACTTGATAATATGAAAAAGATTATTAATTTAAATAATATTGATATACTTAGATTCTATGTTGATAATATTAATCCTGAGTTTGTTATTAAACCTGATTTAATGATGACATATGAAGCTAGATTAAAATATTTATTTACTAAGGAATTTAATGATAGTTTTACTAAACCAAATGAAGAAGATAAAGTAGTAACTGATATAAGTGAAGAAGCTGATTATGATATTTATTTAGCAGCTGGAATTGATGGTAAGAAGAAATGTAGAATGATGATTACATCAATTGGTGCTTATACAGCTATGGAAGAACCTGATGATTATTATGCTAGTTGGAATGTAGATAAAATAGCTTCACATGGTTGTTGTTGTAGTTATGTTGGTGAAAAGAATTTAGGTACTGCTGAAGTAAAATATTGTTGTTTAGGATTTACTGATTATGATATGGGTTCATTACAATTATCAGCACCATATGATTTATGTTCTGCATCTAAAGAAGACAGTTATGAAATTACTGCTGCATATTCATCAATGTTTCTTTTACCAGATGATGTACTTGCTCATACAAGACATACACATAATGAATCAGTATGGGAAAGAAGAAGTATATCTGGGGATGCTATGTTTAAAAAGCAACCTTCTTATATAGTTTATTTTGTAGATAATTTTGAAGATAGACTTACTAATCCTGAAGCAATGAGACAATGGGAGTCAGTTAGAAAAGCTGCATCTAATTTTGCTATTGAAGTAGATGGCGTTAAAAAGATGTTACCAATTATGGTTGTTGAAAGAGAGAAGATTGCAAAGTCTCAAATAGAAATTATTGAAACTAAATTAAGTGATTTTAAATCTAATCATGATCCATCATTAATTAGTGAAATAATATCAGATTATGAAAGTAATTATGCTGGTAATAGAGAATATCATCCTAATATTATAGAAAAGTATTTTCCACAACATACAGAGTTATCAAATAGTGTTGTTGGACAAATAATAAGTGTTATTGAAGAATTATCTTTAAGCGAACCACAAATAGCTAAAGAGTGTCTTTATGAACTTGAAAAAACTGTAAGAAGTGAACAAGAAAAATATAATAATACTCAACATGGTGTTGCTCAATCGGTACCTTCATTTAATATTGAAGAAGCAATGATAGAAATAAATAGAATAAAATCTAATTTTAAACTGAGTAAAGATTCTACATTCTCTATAATTAGTGAATGTGAAGAAAATACAAGACAATTTGAAAGTGTTGATGTTTTAGGAATTACTCCTGAAGTGTTAGATTCTCAGTTATCATCTTCTGAAGTAATAGAAAGTTTAAATTCTTCTGGATTAACAAGTACTATTACTACATATGAAGAAGAAATAAAGAGTGAAAAAGTAAATGAAAGACTTAATGTTCATGGACAAAGACATATTAAGAATGTACTTCTTTATTCATCATTAATTGGTTCTAAAGTTTTAGAAGATAAACATGATTTAGAATTATTAATGGTAGCTAGTAAATATCACGATGTAGGTAGAAAGACTGATGCTCATGAAGAGCATGCTAAGAGTAGTGCTGAAATGGCTTCTAAGAAGCTAATAGAAAAGTATTCTAATGAAGATATATCTGTAATAAGTACTATAATTGAGTTTCATGAAATACCAAGAAATATACCTAATGTTGATTCTATATTTGTTGATATTGCTACTAAAAATGGAGTATCAGAGAGTCAAATGTATAGAGTAAGACAAATGGCTGAAATACTTAGAGATGCTGATGCTTTAGATAGAACAAGATTTATTAATAAGGCTAGATTAAATCCACAATTTTTAGCATTTGATGAATCAAAAAAATTAATTAAATTTGCTGCATCATTACAAGAAACATATGCAATTGAAGATTTAAAAGAGTATCATTGCGATGAAGCAATAGATATATTATTACAAAAACATACACCACAAGAAGTTATTAGAACTATAAGACATTGTACAAGAGGAAGTTTAAAGATTGAAGATGTACAAAATTTTATAAATATGTGGGCTAATTCTGTACTTCAAGGAACTGAGGGATTAGGGGTTGCAAATACTGAGGAGAGTGTTAGTTATGGATTATAATGATAAAACACAAAATTTAAAAATTAAACAACCTGATATTATAGTAATACCGGATGAAGTTTCATTAAACCATAAAAAAGAAGAATTAACTAATGAACAAAAGTTAGAATATTTAAGTAAATTAATACAAGAAGCTGATAGAAAAGCAATTGAAAAAGGTATTACTAAGAAGATGGTTAAGTAATTTAATAAAAAAGAAAATTAAAATTTTCTTTTTTATTTTGAAGTGTAAAGTCTCTTTAATTTAGATATTAATTATTATATAATTAACTTATGGATAAAGAAGAGTTTTATAAAATAGATTATATTTCTGATTTTATTAATTTTATTAATAAAAAGAATTATTCTTATAATACTTATATTTCATATTTAAATGATTTATATTATTTTTATATGTATATTAATAAAGATTTAACTAAAGTTAATGAAGATGATATTAGAAATTATTTAACTTATTTAAATGATAAGAAAGAACATTCTTCATCTATAAGAAGAAAAATAAGTTCTTTAAAATCTTTTTATAAATTTTTATATAATAATGATTATATGTCTAAAAAAGATTATCCATTATTAAAAATTGTTATGCCAAAACAAGAAAAGAAATTACCTAAGTTTTTATATTATAATGAGTTACTTGAGATAATACATGAATCTAGTAAAGATAAAGATGGTATTAGAGACAGATTAATTATTGAGATGCTTTATGCGACAGGAGTTAGAATTAGTGAACTTGTTAATATTAAAACAAGTGATATTGACTTTAATAATAGAAGAATTAGAGTTATGGGAAAAGGTAGTAAAGAGAGAATTGTTTATTATGGAGAGTATGCTGAAGAAATATTAAAAGAGTATTTAGATACACATCCTAAAAATGAATATAATTATCTATTTATGAATAATAGAGGAGAGCAAATAACTGATAGAGGTGTTAGATATATAATAGATAATATTATGAAGAGATTATCTATTAAAACCCATGTAACACCACATGTCTTAAGACATAGTTTTGCTACTGATATGTTAAATAATGGTTGTGATATAAGGGTTGTTCAAGAGTTACTTGGTCATTCTTCACTTAGAGCAACAGAGATATATACACATGTCACAAATGAAAGTATTAAAAAAGTTTATTATGAATGTTTTCCAAGGAGGGATAGAGATGAGTAAATTATATTTTAGATATGGAGCTATGAATAGTGGTAAGACTACACTTTTATTACAAGTTGCTCATAATTATGAAGAAAGAGGTATGAAAGTAGTTATACTTAAACCTAAAATTGATACTAAGGGAAATGATACTATAGTTACTAGAATAGGTCTTAAGAGAAAAGTGGATCATTTAATTGAGAAAGATGAGAACTTAAAAGATTATTTAAATAAATTAGATAAAGATGTAGTTTGTGTTTTAGTAGATGAAAGTCAATTTTTATCAAGAGATCAAATTGATGAATTATTTATGTTTACTAAATTTAATAATATACCTGTTATATGTTATGGACTTAGAAGTGATTTTAAGACTATTGGTTTTCCGGGAAGTATAAGATTATTTGAAGTAGCTGATGTTATGGAAGAATTAATTACTATATGTAGATGTGGTAAGAGAGCTAAATTTAATGGTAGAAAAATAGATGGTGTATTTACTTCTAGTGGAGAACAAGTTGCTATAGATGGAGAACAAAATATAGAATATGAATCTTTATGTGGTAAGTGTTATTTAGAGAAGGTTTTAGGTATTGAAGAAAATGAATAAAATATTTAAAAAAAGAGTTGACATTTATTTTTTATAATGATAATATTAGTACACAAAGCAATTAATTAGCTTGCTAATTTAATTACTTTGTACGAAGTGTTTAAACTTGTTTAAATGCTTCTTTTTTTTGTTTAAATTTTAATGGGTGATTAAGTATAAAAAATCACTCTTTTTTTATGTAAAAAATGAGTAAAATTATATTGAAAAAAGATATCTTGTGATATAATAATCTAGTCAGCCTTACATATAGATACATATGTCTTATGACAGGAAGGAGATTAATAGTTTATATGAAATATGTTTACATGTTTAGTGAAGGTAACAAAGACATGAGAAATCTTCTTGGTGGTAAGGGAGCTAATCTTGCTGAAATGACAAGTATTGGTTTACCAGTTCCTAGAGGATTTACTGTAACAACTGAAGCTTGTACTGCATACTATGATGCTGGTATGAAAATCAGTGATGATATCATAGAAGAAATCTATGAAAAATTAAGTGAGTTAGAAAAACTTACTGGTAAAAAAATGGGAGACCTTGAAAATCCTTTATTAGTATCAGTTAGAAGTGGTGCTAGAGCAAGTATGCCTGGTATGATGGATACTGTACTTAACTTAGGACTTAATGATGAAGTTTGTGAAAACTTTGCTAAAGCAACTAATAATAAGAGATTTGCGTATGATTCATATCGTAGATTTATTATGATGTTTGCTGATGTTGTTAAAGGTTACTCAAAGAATTCTTTTGAAAGAATTTTAGATAAGATCAAGGAAGAAAAAGGAGCTAAATTTGATACTGATTTAACTAGTGACGATATGTATGAAGTTGCTATGAAGTTTAAAGAAGTATATAAAGAACAATCTGGTGTTGATTTCCCACAAGATCCAAAAGAACAACTTATTGAAGCTGTTACTGCTGTATTTAGAAGTTGGAATAATGAAAGAGCTATATATTATAGAAGAATGAATGATATTCCATCTAGTTGGGGAACTGCTGTTAATGTTCAAGAAATGGTTTATGGAAATAAGGGAGATGATTGTGGAACAGGTGTTGCGTTCACAAGAAATCCATCTACTGGTGAAAAAGTACTTTATGGTGAGTATTTAATGAATGCTCAAGGTGAAGATGTTGTTGCTGGTGTAAGAACTCCTCAAACTATTGATACATTAAAAGAAGTTATGCCAGAATGCTATGATGAGTTTGTTAAAACTTGTGATATCTTAGAAAAACATTACAAAGATATGCAAGATATGGAATTTACTATTGAAAATGGTAAGTTATTTATGTTACAAACTCGTAATGGTAAGAGAACTGCTCAAGCTGCAATTAAGATTGCTGTTGATTTAGTTAATGAAGGTATGCTTACTAAAGAAGAAGCATTACTTAAAGTTGAACCTAAACAATTAGATCAATTATTACACCCAATGTTTGATGCTGATGCACTTAAGAAAGCTACTGCTATGGCTACAGGACTTGCTGCATCTCCAGGTGCTGCTTGTGGTAAGATTTATTTCCATGCAGAAGATGTAACTGAAGCTGCTAATAAGGGTGAAGATACTATTTTAGTAAGACTTGAAACTTCTCCAGAAGATATTGAAGGTATGAATCTTGCTCGTGGTGTTTTAACTATTCGTGGTGGTATGACATCTCATGCTGCAGTTGTTGCTCGTGGTATGGGTAGATGTTGTGTATCTGGATGTGGTGAACTAACAATTAATGAGGTAAATAAAACATTAACTACTAAAGATGGTAAAGTATTTAAAGAAGGAGATTATATTTCTCTTGATGGAAGTACTGGTAAAGTATATGGTGAACAAATTAAAACTGTTGAACCAGAAATTAGTGGAGATTTCGAAACTTTCATGTCTTGGGCAGATGAAGTTAGAAAATTAAAAGTAAGAACTAATGCTGATACTCCAAGAGATGCTATGCAAGCATTAAAATTCGGAGCAGAAGGTATTGGTTTATGTAGAACTGAACATATGTTCTTTGAAGAAGCTAGAATATTCGCAATGAGACAAATGATTGTTGCTGATACTGTAGAAGCTCGTGAAGCTGCTTTAGCTAAATTATTACCAATGCAAAGAGGAGATTTTGAAGAATTATATAAAGCAATGAAGGGTTACCCAGTTGTTATTAGATATTTAGATCCACCTCTTCATGAATTCGTACCAAAAGAAGAAAAAGAAATCGATGCATTAGCTAAAGAACTTGGTATTACTGCTGAAGACTTAAAGAATAGAATAGATTCATTACATGAATTCAATCCTATGATGGGTCATAGAGGATGTAGACTTGCTGTTACATATCCTGAAATTGCTGTAATGCAAACAAGAGCTGTTATTGAAGCTGCAATTAATGTTGATAAGAGTGGAATTAAAGTTGTTCCTGAAATTATGATTCCTTTAGTAGGTGATGTTAAAGAACTTGCTTATGTTAAAGGTTTAGTAGTTGATACAATTGAAAAAGTATTCGAAGAACAAGATTATAAACTAGAATATTTAGTTGGTACTATGATTGAAATCCCAAGAGCTGCTATTACAGCTGATAAGATTGCTGAAGAAGCTGAATTCTTCTCATTCGGTACTAACGATTTAACTCAAATGACATTTGGATTTAGCCGTGATGATGCTGGTAAATTCTTAAATGAATATTATTCTAAACAAATCTATGAAAGTGATCCATTTGCACGTATTGATCAAAATGGTGTTGGAGAACTTGTTAGAATAGCTTGCGAAAAAGGTAAGAGTGTTAGAAAAGATATACATTTAGGTATCTGTGGTGAACACGGTGGAGATCCATCAACTGTTGATTTCTGTCACAGAGTAGGTCTTGACTATGTATCTTGTAGTCCATTTAGAGTACCTATCGCTAGACTTGCTGCTGCACAAGCTGCAATCAATAATAAGTAATAAATTAAAAGGCTAGAGTTATCTAGTCTTTTTTATGTTATAATTGAAGTGATAAACAGTATTATTAAAAGGAGATTTATATGAAAATATTTTTGATTATATCACTTATATTGAATTTAATAATTGTTGGTTGCGAAATATGGATACTTAGTAAAATAAGAAATAAAGTTAATATAATAAAATATTATACTTTTTTGCAAAACTTTATATCTCTTATTATTGGTATTATATTTTGTGTTTATTTAGTTATAGCTATATTTTTTGAAGGGACAATACCACAATTTATAAAAGGATTCCGTTATATAGCTACAAGTGGATTAATAGCTACGATGTTTATTTATGTAGTATTTCTTTCTCAAAATAGTAAAAACTTAATGAATGAAAAAGATTTTATATCAAAGTTTAATCCTAAAGTAGCAAATTTTGTACTTCATTATTTTTGTCCAGTAATTTCTTTATTAAGTTTTGTTTTATTTGAAAGACAAATAGTTTTAAATCAACCAGAATGGACTCTTTATGTGATGATTCCATCGTGTTTATATTGGATAATATATTTAATCCTTTCAGTAACAGGATTATGGAAAGAAACTTATGATTTTTCATTATCTAAGAATAAAAATAAATTTATAGAAATTATAACTATGATAAGTTTACCATTATCATTTATATTAATTTCATATGTTTTATGGAATATAAAATAATATAAATTAAAAGACTAGATTTTCTAGTCTTTTTTATGTTTTAAATATCCTTTTAATTCATGATAATAGTGTTTGGTACCTATAAGTAATGATAACATCATTGCACATATCATAGAAATATATATTATTGGTGTATTTATATCTTGTTTTAATAAAATCATGAGTGCAATACCAAAAAATAATATTACAAATGTTGGTGCGTATGAAACTACAAATGTTATTTTTCCATAATATGTTTTACCAAATTCTATTAAATATTTTTTTATATTCTTTTTATTTATATTATAAATGCTCATATGTTTTCCTTTCTTATTTTAATTATACGATAATAAATAATAAATTTAAAGAGTAGAAATTCTTGTATTTTTCTATGTTATAATATAGATATAAATCTAGTAAAAGGAGATATATATGAAAAAAATAATATTAACTATTTTAATATGTGTGTTTATGGTTTTAGGATTATCTGGTTGTGGAACTAAAGTTAATAATAATGCATCTATTAAAAATCAAGATAATATAAATAATGAAGAACATCAATTTAAAGCTAAAGTAATAGAAGTTCATGAAGGATATATTATAGTAGAACCTAATGCAGATGAAATTGAAAGAAAATCATCTGATAAATTTCATATAAAAAATGATAATAATGTTAAATATAAAAAAGGGCAAATATTAGCTATAACTTATGTAGGTGGGATAAATGAAAGTTATCCTGCACAAATTGGTGTAACTAGTATTTCGATAGTTGAATTAAATTAATTGTTGACTCTCTTTCTAAGAGATTAGAGTTTCTGATCCTTTTTATGTTATAATACTTTTAGTAGATAGAGTAGTTATATGAAATGAGGTTATTATGAATAAAGATTTAATATATGAAAATGTTAAGAAGAAATTTAATGGTGAATTATTAGATATTGTTATGAAACAAATAGATGATTATTTTGATTTGTTAAATTCTTCTTATGTTATTAAAAATAAATATCAAATTAATGATAAAG
The DNA here is from genome assembly GCA_045535005.1 of Bacilli bacterium. Taxonomy (GTDB): domain Bacteria; phylum Bacillota_I; class Bacilli_A; order RF39; family UBA660; genus CAG-1000. The sequence continues at coordinate 819 of JAZSKU010000063.1, read as the reverse complement.
TAATTTTAAATGAGAATCATTTATTACATGGTATTGGTAGTCATGTTGATTTAATTAATCTTTTTTCTGAAAGAGGTGTTGTATCACAAGATTATTTTGATGATAATTCTAATCATGCTTTTTGTTATGAATCTGCTTTTTGGAATGTAAAAGGTGAAATTACATTAGAAGAATATATTCAAAATTATAGTGGAATTGTTGCATCTGTTAATAAAAAATATTATCAAGTTCCATATGGTAAATTAGATGAGTTTGTAGAAACATTAAAAGATATTGATCATTGGTCTTGGACTGCTGAATCATCAATGGAAATAAGATTTATGCCATCACTTGCTAGAAACATTAATCAAATTGGTTTTATATTAAATACAGAAAATGAAATAGCTAAAAGAATGATGAATAATTCTGTTTTTAAAGAATATTTTAATAAAGAATATGCTTTGGAATTTGTTAATGAAACTAAAAGAGAAAAGTTTGAAAAAGAAGGATTTACATCTGACTTTTTTGAAAGAGCTGATTATATAATATTTGGGCTACCTAAAAATTGTATTGAAGGTATTTTGGTAGGAAGAGAAGTTGAAAATAATGAAGGATATCTTAATACTTTGAAAGAATTATTTCCAAATAGTTATATTTGTAATTTAGATGGAGTTGTAATTAAATAATGGAAAAGATTAAGACTGATAGTTATTTTGTTAATATATGTAAGACTAAAAATAAAACTTTTATTCAAAGAAGAAAAAGAAAAGGATTACATGCTTATCCTAGAATATTTACTTTTAAAGAAATAAATAAGTATTTAAAAAATAGTGATATTAA
>JAZSKU010000076.1:0-27718 GCA_045535005.1 Bacilli bacterium | reverse complement strand
CCTCCTTTTAAAATAATAAAAAAGAGGATATTTATCCATTAGATAAATATCCCCGCAGCATGCATACTTCTATTTTGCCTCTAGAAATACACCCTATCGATTAAATTGTCACATAAATATTAGGCAAACTATTTAATGCATATAAATTGTAACATTGTTTGAAAAATAAAACTACACTTTATGTGTAGTTTATATTAATTCTTTAATCCTTTTAGACCTTTAGTTCCTTTTGAACCTGAGAATCCTTCTAATATATTTGTTTCGAATGAGTTAACTTTTTTAGATTTTGATTTATAATCTTTTACTGCGATTGAAATCATTTCATCTAATAATTCTGTATAACTCATATTTGCTTCTTTCCATAAATAGAAAGATAAGCTTCCTGGGATTGTATTTGGTTCATTAACATAGAATTTTTTAGATTTTGAATCTATTAAGTAATCTATTCTACAAACACCAGATAAATTTAGTGCTTTGAATACTTCTTTTGATGTTTCTTGTATTTTATTTGTTAATTCATCAGATATTCTAGCTGGTACGATTCTTGAAGTTGATGCCATCCCTTTTGAACCACCTGTTTTAGAACCTTTTGCATTACTTAGATATTTATCTTTATAACTTAATATTTCATCAAGTCCCATTACTTCTTCTAATGGACTTACTTTTTGATATTCATAGTTTCCTAAAACTGATGCGTTTACTTCTACTAAGTTTGGAACAGCTTCTTCTACTATTATTTTATTATCGTATTTAATAGCTTCTTCGATAGCTTTATCTAAATCTTTTTCTGTCTTAACAAATGTAATACCTACACTACTACCAAGTGTTGCTGGTTTAACAACTACTGGATAACCTAATTTCTTAATATCGTTTGTTATATCATCTTTCTTTTCTAAGTATTCTGTGTCATAAAACCATACATAATCTACTACTGGTAAATTAGATGCTTTCATAACTTGTTTCATAACTACTTTATCTTGTCCTAAAGCACTACCTAATACTTTTGATCCAACATATGGAATACCAACTGAATCTAAATATCCTGCTAAAGAACCATCTTCTACATTATTACCATGTACTATTGGTAAAATAATATCTAAATCTGTAACATCGCTTCTAAATAAACCACTTGTTTTTTGTAAGAAGAATCCTTCTTTCTTTTTATATAGAGTTACTCTTTTAGCATATGTTTTATTATTTTCGAAATCTTTAAAGAATTCTATTTCTCTTAATGGAGCTCCTGTATACCAAATTCTATCTTTTGAAATATAGATAGGTATAATTTCATATTTATCTTCATTTAAGCTTTTCATTGCTTGAATTGCTGAAATTATACTTACTTCATGTTCTACTGTTTCTCCACCAAAAATTACTCCAACTTTTATTTTCATTTTACTTCTCTCCTACTCATTAAATATATCAGGTAAATCATTTTCAAGTAATACATATGTATCTTTATCACTTAATTTTTGCATTAATGGGAATGCTAATTTTACATCATTTAATATATGTATATGTTTCTCATTAAATTTTTCTTTTTTAAGTCCATCTAATATAGGTTTTGTTTGTTCTTGACCTATTAATATTACTTCATCACATACTTTAGCAATATGTCTACCAAATTCCATATTAGCATTATATTGTTCTGTACCTAATTCTATCATACCTGGTGTTACAATTATTTTTTTACCTTCCATAAGCCCTAAGACGTCTACTGCCATTTTAGAACCTACTGGGTTTGAATTATAAGCATCATCTATAATAGTTATATCTCCGAACTTTTTAAGTTCAAGTCTATGTTCTATAGTTTGAATTCTCTTAACACCTATTTGTATTTGTTCTAGGTTCATACCTAATTCGTATGCCATTGCGATTGCTTGTAATACATTATATACATTTGCATTACCTAATAATTTTGTTTCGAAATCACATTTTTCTTTTGTATGCTTGAAAGTACATGTGAATTTAGTACCTTTATTTGATAATTTTATGTTTGATGCACATACATCAGCATCTTTATTACCTATTGATACCCAAATAACTTTGCATTTATTCTTTAATTTATAACTTACTTGATATGGATCATCCATATTTAATACTGCTGTTCCATCTTCTGGAAGTGTCTCTATAAGTTCAAATTTTGCTTGTTGAACATTTTCTTGGCTACCAAAACTTTCTAAGTGAGCTGTTCCGATTGTAGTTAATATTCCATATTGAGGACGAATAAATTCTGCTTTTTCTTTTATTTCTCCTCTATAGAACGCTCCCATTTCAGCAACAAATGTATCACTAAATTTGTCCATGAAATTATTTATTGCATTCATAAGTCCATACATTGTATTGAAACTTTTTGGTGTAGCAAATGAATTATATTTTACATTTAATATATCATTTAATGCATTTTTACAACTTGTCTTACCGTAACTTCCCGTTACACCAATCTTTCTGATGCCATGCATACTATCTAATTTATTTTTAGCTATTCTCTTATAATGTAAGAATACCATTCTTTCAACTGGTTTATTTATTATATTAGCAACTAATACTATGAAACAGTTTATATACACAAGTAATCCAATATATACATAATATAAATGAATGTAAGCTTCATTAAATGTTAACATTATTGGTAATATAGCTAGAGCATACATTATTAACATTGTTGTGTATAATCTCTTAATTCTTGCTGTAATAACAAGTGGTTTTTTTGATTGTTCTTTTAATACTCCTTTTCTATATAAGAATAATACTACTATATAAAATACTGAGATAAATATCATACTTGCTTTCGTACTTATAAACATAAGTAGTACAAATAATACAAATACCATATCATATGTTATAAATACCTTTTTTAAGTTTGATAATATCCAATTTAAGTATCTATTTCCATCGTTATACCAATTTTGTTGAAGCATATGCATTGCTTTTCTACTTTTATAAATTAAATATATTAAATATGTTAATAATGATAATAAGAAATACCATTTCATTTTTCTTCACTTCCTATAAAACTTCTTAATACGTTTACTGTTTGTTGTAATCTTTCTAAATATGCGTAATGTGTACATCCTTCGTATTCTACTAAACCTGCATTGGGAATTAGTTTTTCTAATTCTTTAGCATCTTCAATAGAAACAGCTTCATCATTAGTCCCCCATATTAATAAAGATGGTACATCTATTTTCTTAACTTCTTCTGTAAGATCTAAGTTAACATGATTAACTAATATTTTTCTCATTGTTTCTGATGCATTACGATAATCTGTTGATCCAACATGTTTTTTAACAAATCCTTCTAATTTGTTAATAACTGGTATTTTTTTAACAAATTTATATACTCTCATTTTAAATGTTGGTTTCTTTATATTTTGTTTATATGGACTAGCTAATAATACTATTTTACTTGTCTCATATTTTATACTATAAGCAATTGTTATTTTACCACCAAATGAATGTCCTATAATAATAGGATTTTTCATTTTAACTTTTCTTATTATTTCATGAACTATATCAGCATAGTCATAAATAGATAATATTTCATTTGGTTCATCACTGTTACCAAAACCTGGTAAATCTATAATAAGTACATTATGTTCTTTTATAAATGGTTTAGCTATTGGCATCATCATTTGTATATTTTGACCCCATCCATGTAGATATACTAAATCTATTTTAGAGTTATTATCATAGTACTCATAGTTTACATTTGTATCTTTTATTAACATTTGCACTTGAAATCACCTATTTAATTATATCACACTACATAATTATTTAGAATAAATACACATTTTCTTTACAAATAAAAACTTAGGTAAAACCTAAGTTATTTAAGTAAATATTGATTTTTATTTTCATCAATAATAAATTTATCTGATAAATCTGATATAGCATATGGATATTTATAATCACTACCTTTAATAGTTATATACCCTAATTGATTTAATGATGGTACTGGGAAACTAATAAATGAGTCTTGTAAATCATTTAAATATCCTTTTTCATTAGATATAGTATCTTTATTAAAGAAGTCACTATAATATAATTCTGAATCTGATGTAAATGTATGTATTAATAATATATAATTATCTCTATTTTCAATTAATTCATATTCATATATATCTATGAAATCTAATGTAACTTCTTCTTGTGTTTTTATATTTCTTACTATTAACATATTATCTTCATTAAGAATAAATTCAAAATTAAATGTTTCTTTTATAGGAGTAGAACCTATACAATTCATTTCATCTAATGTACATGAATTCATATATATTTCTTTTTCATAATTTATTTCGAATTTATCATATGTATGATAGTGAGTTGTATAATTAGATATTTCTTTTGTGTCATAGTCATAACATACTTCATAGTCATTATAATCATCTATCAAAGTATGTATTGGCATAAAGAACATTATTATTACAACTGTGATAGCTATTTTTAATTTTTTAACAAATTTATTTTCTTTTGTTAATTCTTCTTCGTTTATATATTCTTTTTCATTTAATACTTCATTTACTTTACTCTTTCTTAGAAGTATCATTGATGATAATACATAGAAACTAATTATTAATATTGAACTAAATATACTATATAAAGCTACTGGTGTAGATGGTGTTAGAGCTGTACAATCTTTTATTAATGTAGTTTCTCCTAAGATAATTGAGAAGTCATAGAATGCATGTAAAAATACTACTGACCATATATTTTTAGTTCTATAATATATAGCACCTAATAATACACCTACTGATGTAGCTTGTGCTATTTGTATTAATGTATCAAATAAAGTTTGACCATATAATACATTTGTTATATGCATACCACCAAATATTAGCGCTGATAAAATAATAGACACTATTACTTGTTTTCTTGTTTGAGCAAATCTTTCTATAAACTCATTTTGTATCCATCCTCTACATAAGAATTCTTCTGCGATACCTATAGATAAACAAAATACTATTAAGTTTAATATTACTGGAAACTCTGTTGTGAATAAGTTACCCATATTACCAAGTAAACAGAATATAGATATTCCAAGCATAGATGCACCAAGAGCAATTGATTTAAAGAATGATTCTTTCTTTTCTGTGAATACATATGCATTCTTACTTATTAACATTATTATTAATACTACTAAAGCCCACAGAGCTTCTACTATAAACTCAGTACCATATTTATAATATATAATAGAACTTGCTAATAAATTAGGGATTATAGTAGTAAATGTTTGTACTAATATAAATATTATTAACATTTTAATAAAGAATACTGTTAAACTTTGTTTTTTCATATATTCGTACCTACCTTAGCTTTTTTTATAGATTTTCTTATTACTGTGAATACTACTATAAATATTAATAGAGAGAAACCAAATATACATCCCATAATAATTATTACTGTTTTAAATATATTTTCTCCACCTATAGTTTCAAATAAATTAGTTTCTTCAATAATATATTTATTATCTTTTTCTACTAAAGTGAATTCAACTGTGAAACCATTTACACTCCATGTTCCACCTTTTGTCTCACCATTAGCGTTTATTTCAGATGATATAACATATTTATTATTTTCTAATTCTACTTTTTGATCACTTAAATATATAGTAGAATTACCAAGATATTTCATTACATCATTAGTATATTCTGTGTTACCATCAAAATAATTTATTGTTTCATTTTTGCCATTATTAAAATCATTTATAAAATTATTTAAAGTATCTAATGCTTCTTTTTCAGATGCATTAACATTAAATATAAATAATGTACTTAATAATATAACTATTAATATTTTTTTCATATTTACTCCTTTTTATACTTTTGGACCACCAAAGTTATCTCCTAAATTAAGATTTATATAATAATCATATACATTTAGTTTATTACCATTTAATAGAGATTCTGTTATTGGTAAGTCATTATTATATTTCATAATTTCTATTGTTTTGTTAAACATATTTACAGAGTTTAATAAAGGTTCTTTACCTAAAACAAAGTAAAAGTATTCAGCAGCATCATTCATGTAAATTTGACCTGTATTTTCATTCTTAGGTATCTCTTTTATATCTATATTATTTATAGAAATTATAAAATTTAATAATTCTTCATCATATATACTAGTTACTTTATCTAAAGTATCAAAATCATTTTGTCTTTCTTCAGAATACCAATGTTTACCACCAGAAGTAACTCCATATTTAGCAGCTAAAGAATCATTAACAACGCCAACTTTTTCACTAGTAGGACTATCAATTAAATGATTATCAGCGACAATTTCAGGAGTATAACCAAGATCAATTAATACTCTTTCTACTATAGCCCTATCATCTAATACATCAAGTTCAGCAAAATCTTCACCACTATTATTAATATAATCTTCTTTATCTTTTTCTGGTATTCCATTATATAAAATAACATTAAAAGATTCTATTTCAGGATAAGTATTTTTAATTTCTTCATACTTATCTTTTCTTATGATAATTATAGCTTTATTAGATAATTCTATTTCACCCTTAATAAAAGTATCATGACCAGCAAAATTTCTAAAATCAGCTTTATCTAATTGACTAGAAATAGGTTCTAAAATTATAAAAGGTCTATTTTCAAAATTACCATACATATGAGAACTAACTAAACCATTTTCAGTAAAATGAAGAGTACTTCTATATATAGGATTATAAGTTTCAAATTGACTTCTTTCATCTTCATCAACATATCTAAGTCCCTGGCATATAAAATTACTATCAGACATAATTACATTATTAGAATGGGATACTGGTGACATTTTTCTTCCATGTGGAAAAACATCAGTTGTTCTAACTAACATAATATGCTCTGGAGTATATTCATCATACTTTCTATCGTGTTGTAGTTTTCTTACTTCTAAACTTATAGATTTAACTTTATCTACTGTAGAAATATCATATTCTCTTATTACTGCCATAACTAGTTCTCCTATATTAATTTAATTATAGCATAAAAAAAGAATTATTTAGCATAATTCTTTAGTTTATTGTTTTATATATTATGGAAAAACAATCAATGCAGCTCTCATAGTACTTAACGCTGTACTTTGTCCAACATTTTTACCAAAATTAAACATCCCAGCAGTTTCTGCATCTGAATAACCACCACTTCTAACTATCCATGGATATGAATTATTATTAATAAAGTTTGATAAATCATTATACCATTCGGAAGTTTCATATAGTGCTTGTCCACCACATATTGACACGGTGCATGCACTCAAACTTGATAATGAGAACATATCATAATATTTTTTTTCAGGAAATGCACTGAAACCACTTGATCCTTTTTTGTTATTATAATTTCCCATTACTCTGTCCCATGCTCCACCTGACATATCAAATACACCGCTTATATTTCCGGTAGAACTTTGTGGATAATTATCTGAAGTTCCATATTGTATATCACATGTAGTTGATGCAGAAGCATTATCAGTTGATGCTCCGCACCCAGTCATAAAATTACTATTTTTATAATAATTATTTATTCTAATTTCTTTATTAACAACACCATAAGTAGAATGCGATAAATATGTCATTGCAGCCCATTCACTATTTTTTAATAAATGTACATTTGTCGTTTCTGATAAGCCATAAATTAATGAACCATCAAATGTAACATCACCTGTACTATTATTTAATTCTCCATTATTAATTTTTAACATTGTTGAAAACTGTTCTGAAATTGTTTGTGAAACCCACGAAGATTTATTTGGTAATATAACTGGATAATCACTCCCAACATTATCACTTGTTCCTTTTGATGTTTCAAATTTCCCTACCCATATACCTGATATTTCTTCTCCACTTTCACGAATTTTATCGTTATCTTTGTCCCACCAAAATGCTGGCATTGTCAAATATTCACCAACACTGTCTCCTAAACTTATTGTATCTATATTTTCGAATTTTATATTTATTGTTTGTGGATTTGTATTTACACTAGCATTTGTTGTCCATATCTTATAGCTATAGCGTGGAATCCATACATAATAAGATATTATATCATCACTTGCCACTTTTACATTTTCTTCATTTAAATATTTGCTTCTATTTTCTTTAGAAACAAGTATAGCATTAGCCCATCTTTTTTCTTCATAACTATACCAGTCATCACTTAAATCCGCTGTTGTTACTGTTCCTTCATTATCTATTGTAACCGGTATCATACCAGCATCATCAAATATAGGTATTGATCCATTTAATATGCTTTCTATATAATGAAATTTAAAATTTAATATACTTTCTAAACTATTACTTTGTATATTTGCATCTTCTTTAAATTCAAATGTTACTGTAATTGTCACATATTTTCCTGGTTCTAAAATATATCCCTCTTTATTATATGAAAAAATTATGTTTTCATTAGAATACGATATATTTTCATCATCTAAATAATCCATACCAACAAACTTATAACTAAAATCTGAATTATTATAAAAAGATACATTAATTATTTTTTTAGATGATAAATCATTATCTAAAATAACACTACTATCTAATACTGTTTGATATGCCATGTTAGTGTTATATTTTTCTATTCCTGATGATGTTTCTTCGCTTATGCTTGTTATAAATACACCTTGTTGTGTTTTTGCATTCGATTCACCTTGTATATCGAATGTAACTGAATTAATAATTGCATAACCAGTAGCCATTGTTAATACTAAAATAAGAATCACAAATGGCATATATTTTGTAATGTTACTTCTATAATTCATTATATTTTCCTTTCTAGGAACAATTAAAGTTCTATGTATAAAATAAAACGATTTTTGATGAAAATATTAAATATTTACACATAAAAAGTTAATATCTTGATTAAAAATAATTTTAAATAAATAAAAAAAGTCAAGGAACTTTAATTGTTCTATGACTTTATTCTATTTCTAATAAGGTTATCTTTGCGTATCCGTTACCTGTATTTCCTTCCATTGTGGATTTGCCATCATGTGTTGGCATTCCTATATAACTACCTTTTGATGTTGTCCAATTATAGCCCACTCCATCTATCATAATTGTATTAGTAAATTTATAATTACTATAATGAATACTCTGCCCAGTATGAACTATATTATCTATTGTTGACAAATCTGATATTGCATTACATCCGTTATGTCCCGATATAAATGATGAACCACCAGCTCCTGAGCCAGCTCTAGGTCTAGTTACACCAGAACTTCCTCCACCATAATATCCACTACCACCACCAGATTTATACATATCTTGACCACCACCACCAAAGCCAAATCCACCATTAAATCCGTTTCCATCGTAACTCGTTGAAGGAATATAACTACTTTCTCCACCATTACCACCAGCAGTTTGTGTTCCGCCAGTTGATTCAGTTAATGTAAATGTATCAGTAGTAATAGAAATAACACCATTATATCCTGTAAGTCCACCTCCGGCTGCACCATATAGTGCAGATTGAGCACCCCCACCGAAGTATCCACCACCTCCAGCTCCAGCAACCATAATTCTTGATTTTAAACTTTCAAAATTATTCCAAGGGCCACTTGTTAAACGAACGTCTGTTGCGCCACCACCAGGTGTATATCTATTTTCATGACCAGATACCGAAGATTCGGCAACGGCATCTCCACCGCCGTTAAATACTGTATCGAAAACGCCTCTATCGTTGTATCCCCCAACATACACAAATAATCTGTCGTCTTTATCTAAATATATATTTCCACTAGTATAGCCTCCAAGTCCACCATAACTCCCGCCACCTTGAGCTCCCCATAATTCTATTTTATAGATTGCATCAAATGGCACAGTCCATATTTGATAATTACCTGTATAAGCAAACGTTTCTATATATACTGGTTTAAATTTAAAATTTAATATAAAATCTAGGATATTGTCAGTTATATTATTTGAATCTAAATAATCAAATGTTACTGTTATAACTAATGGATTTCCAACTTTTATTGTTTCTCCTTGGCTATCAAAACTATAACTTATATTCTTGTTTGAATATGCATCTTCTAAATCATCTTGATATGTGATATCTTCAAAAATATAATCATACTCTGAATTATTATAAAATGATATTTCTAAAGAAACTGTAGAATTTGGATTATCATCTAATTCTATTCTTCCATCCAATATATTTTGATAAGCTAAATTAGTTTTATATGTTTCAGATCCGTTTGATGATAGTTTCTTCACTTCTGTGATAAAGATTCCGTCTTGAGTTTTAGCATTTGACCTTCCTTGTATATCGAAAGTAACCGAGTTGATAACGGCATAACCTATTGCCATTGTTAGTACTAAAAATACAATTACGAATGGTATGTATTTTGTACTATTAAGTTTTGGTTTCATCATCACTTTCCTTTCGTATTATTCATAGAACTTACATAGTTCTTTGAACTTTTTTTATTAGTTTAAAACTAATTTTTAATCAATATATTAACTATTCGTGTGTAATTTTTAATATATTTATTACAAACTAGTTTCTTTTTATTCATGGAACTATGTAAGTTCCTTGAACCTTTTTAATTTTTTAACAATAGATTATTAAACTCTTATCTAAAATCCCAATGTACTAGTAATTTATTTTTAACAATTTCGCCATTGTGATTATTTAAAACCTCTGATGCTGATAGTTCTTTATTGTAAATCCGTACTTCTTTTAAATCTATTTGAGCAAACATTTTTGTTCCTGCTCTAGATGCTACATAAAATTCATAATTATTCAGTGTTTTTCCACTAATATCTCCTGAATAATTATTAGTTGTTTGTCCTTCTTTTGGTGGATGCGTTATGGTAGTATGATAAATTCCATCATAATATATTTTTGTAAAATTATCATATTGATTTAATGAATTAAACGTTACTGTGTAATGCCTATATGTGTCATTATCAATAATGTTATTAACATATTTATGATTTATGCAGTCATATGTACCCGAATTATTATATTTCATTGCCAGAGTTAATTCGTTATTACCAAACTCATTTGTATCTATATAATATGATGCATAATTAATATTTGAATCTTTAGATGTCTCAAATAATATAATTGGTGTAGTAACAGTCGCGGGATGTATTTTTGCGACAAAATCAACTGTAAATTCTGTTGTGTTATTCCAATCTAGTAAATCAAGATACATATAATCATCTATACCATCAAATGATGCTACTTTATTTTCTCTATCCCAGGTTGCACCTACTATTGTAGCATGATAATTATTACCTGATATATCGCATATAGTCCCATCATTTGGACATGGATAATCCATAAACTCAAAATTTATTATTGAATTTAATATATTTGATATTCCGTTTGAATAACCATTTAAATATTTAAAAGTTATATTAAACGTTAGAAAGTCATTACTTTTTATTACATCTCCATTAGATATAGTAATATCAAATGTTATATTCTCATTTGAATATGTATCACAATTTGAATCATTTGTTTCGCATAATATGTATTTTGTATCATAAAAGTAATAATCAATATCATATGAATTATATATTGTAATTTGATATGTAATTTTTGAATCACTATTTTTATCTAATGTAACTGTACTATTTAAATTAGTTTGATAAGCTAAATTAGTTTTGTATGTCTCTGAACCGTTTGATGATAGCTTTTTTACTTCTGTAATGAATATTCCATCTTGAGTTTTTGCTTGTGACTCTCCTTGAATATCGAAAGTAACTGAGTTGATAACGGCATAACCTATTGCCATTGTTAGTACTAAAAATACAATTACGAATGGTATGTATTTCGTACTATTAAGTTTTGGTTTCATCATCACACTCCTTTACTTTCATTATTAGTTTTATTATATCACTATTTATTTTCTATGTAAAATTTTTTATTTATATTAAAATATTTATTTTAAGAAAGGAGATTGATATGAATTTTAATGTTAAATATGGATATGTACTTGATAAGTGGTTATATGATAGAAGGGATAATATTAAAATAACTTCTTATGTTAAATATTTAGATATAATTAGTAATATTATTAAACCTGTTTTGGGAGATATTAAATTTAGAAAATTAAGTGAATCTGATATAATTTGTTTCTTTGATAATGATTTTGTTAGAAGATATTCTAATTCTACTCGTAAGATTGCTTTTATAATTATTAAGTCTTCAATTAAGTATGGTAAAAGTATTGGATTTAGAAATAATATTAAAAACTTTAATATTAAAATTAATAAACCTAATAAAAGATGTGATTATCTTACTAAGGTTGAACAAAATATATTATGTGAATATTTAAATAAGAAACTTAATGTTAATAATTTAGCTTTGTTATTAACAATAAATACTGGTCTTAGAATTGGTGAATTATCTGGGTTAAAAAGAAGTGACTTTGATTTTTTAAACGGAACTTTAACTATAAATAGAACTGTTAGTAGAATTAATAATGTTTATGATAATAATTCTAAAACTATGTTAATAATTGGTTTACCTAAAAGTATTACTTCTTCTAGAATTATACCTATACCTTCGAATTTATTACCTCTTTTATATAAGTATTTTTATGATATGAATAGTGATTATTATGTATTTAATAATTCGATTAAACCTAAGGATCCTAGATGTTATGATAGGACTTTGAAATATGCTTTAAATAAGTGTAATATTCGTAATGTTAATTTTCATACTTTAAGACATACTTTTGCCACTAGAGCTATTGAATCTGGTATGAATATTAAAGTATTATCTGAGATACTTGGTCATTCATCATATCATATTACCCAAGAATTATATGTACATATCTCTAATGAATTTAAAAAGAATTCTATTGATTGTTTGATGAATTATTTATTCCAAAAAAAATAAAGCATTTATGCTTTATTTTATTAAGTATTCTGCTTCGAATGCTTGGATGTTTTCGTTGTCTCCAACAACAACTATATAGTCATCTTCTTTTAATGGTTGTTTAGCATTAACTTTTGTATTTGTTTCTCCATCGCTTTCTATAGCTATTACTGTTAAGAAATATTTTTCTCTTAGTTCTGTTTCTTTTATTGTTTTTCCTGCGAATTCTGGTGGTATTTTAAATTCACTAACACTAATATTTCCATTAAGATTAATAAAATCTAATCTTCTTGAATTTAATAACATTCCACCTATTCTATCAGCCATATCCCTTTCTGGATAAACTACTTCTGCTCCTAGCTTTTCTAAAATCATACCATGATCTTCACTATTTGCTTTTGCGATTACTCTAGGTACTTTCATATTTATTATATTTAATGTTGTTAATACTGAAACTGCTGTATCTTTTGATATGCATATAATAACTGTTTCACAGTTTTGGATACCGGTTTCTTCTAAAACAGTTTTATCTAAATTCTTTACGATAAATGCTGTTTCTACATAATCTTTAACATCGTTTACTCTATCTTCATTTTGATCAATCGCTAAAACTTCTTTTCCTGCTTTAGCTAATTTTTTTGCTAAGTTTGAACCAAATGTTCCTAAACCTACTATTCCATATTCTATTGCTGGTTTTTGTTTCATATTTCCTCCTTTATCCAACTATTATTGTTTCTGATGGATATTTTACTTGTTTATTATCTTCTTTAATCCATATTGATAGTAATGTAAGTATTCCAACTCTACCTGCGAACATTACTAAACATAATACTATTTTACTTGCTATAGATAGTTTTCCTGTTATACCAAGTGATAAACCTACTGTTGCAAAGGCACTTACTACTTCGAAGAATATTGCACTTAATTCAAGTGTTGGTTCGAAGAAACTAATTAATAATGTTGATGTAAATACTACTAATATTGCCATAAATAATATTACTAAACATTTATTAACAACTGACTTTGAAATACTTCTTTTAAATATTTCATAATCTTTATCTCTACATATACTATAAACTGCTAATAAAAGTACAAATAGTGTTACTGTTTTAATACCACCACCTGTTGAGTTTGGAGATGCTCCTATAAACATTAACATTATTGTAATCATATATCCAGCATTTGATATATTTTCTAAATCAAAATATGCAAATCCTGCTGTTCTTGTACTTACTGATAAGAATAATGAATCCATAAAACTAAGTTCTGTTGTATACATATAACCTATTGTACCTAGTACTAATAAAGTTATTGTTGTTATTAATACTATTTTTGTTTGAAGCGTTAATTTTTTTAATCCTTTTTGCATTATTTCTGTTATTACTAAGAATCCTATACCACCTAATACTATTAATATCATTGTTATTATTTTTGTATAATTATCTACCATTCCATATTTTGCTAATAAATCAAATCCAGCATTATTAAATGATGAAATTGAATGGAATGCTGATATACCAATTGATTTTAATATTCCATGTTTTGTTAATGCATCAAGTAATAGTAATAACATACCTGCTAATTCAAACATAAAAGTAATTTTAAATACTTTTAATACAAATTTTACTATTCCTTTTAATGAACTTAAATTAAATGAGTTTTTTATTAATATTCTATGTTTTAAGTTTATTTTTTGACCTAATACTACAAATACTAAGATAGCTGTACATATAATACCAAGTCCACCTAATTGTATTAATAATGCAATTATAAATAATCCTAATGTATTAAATGTATTTGCAAAATCTATTGTATTTAGTCCTGTTACACATAATGCACTTGTTGATGTAAAAAGTGCATCTATATAACTTACATCAACACCATCTATATGACTTATTGGATGCCATAATATAAGTGATGAAATAAATATAACTACCAAAAATAAACATGTTATAAATTTATATGGTTCGTATTTCATATATACCTCGTATTATAAATTATATCATAATAAAATAAAAAAGCACGTTTAATTGTGCTTTTTTATTTTATCGAATTTAAATGTTATTTCTGCATCATATAATTGTTGATAATTTAATCTTTTCCATTTTTTATCAGACTTTTCTATAGTTTGTAATTCTACCATTTCCCATATAGCTACCCACCATACTACACATATAAAGTTTGATAAAACTTCTCCTATATATTTTTCTGTTAATAAGTTTATTACTAAGATAAGTATACCTAAAAAGCCAAATATAAGTGATTTTCTATTTATTTTAGAAATATCATAATCAGCATCATCTATTTCCATACCATAATTATTTTTAACTGCTTTTATCATTTTTTCTTTTGTTTCTTCATCTACTTTATCACAATGAAATTCTAATACTATATCTGTACTCATAGGTATCATATAAGCAATTTCTTCTATATACTTACATACTTCATCTGATAATTCAAATCTTTTATAATCATGTTTCATAAATAGATCATCTATTTCATTTAATTCAATTGGAATAACAGCTTTACCATCTACCATATAATTTTTATTTATATAGTTTTCTTCATTATATTTAATTTTTCTATTTTTTCTTTTAAACTTTTTCATATTCCTCCGTAAACATTATACCACTTTTTTATATATTTAGTAACTTGATAAGGTATAATGAAGAAAAAGGAGTATTTATGATTAATATAGTATCAGGACAACAATTTATTAATAACAAGGAAAAATTTGGTATTGAAGGAAAAGTTATTTCATTTAATGAAGCAATGGTTGATGGTAATGTTATAGATAATATTTTTTCTGATGAGTTTTTAAAAGAAAGATGTAAAACTCATAATATAAGTATTAATGAATATGAAAAAATTACCATTTCTCCATTAAAAAATATTAATAATTATTCATCTGTAAATATGTATTTTGGGTTTGATATGTTTTGTCAGATTAATTTACTTACTTTACTTGCTTATTTTGATCAAATTAAATTTAATCCTGAAATAAGAATATATATATGTGATGAAGTTAATTTAAAAGTTATTGATACATATAATACTTCTTCTCATGGTTATTATTCTTTGTTTAAAGAAATAATTATTAAAAAGAATTATATTGAAACTAATAATAAATATTTAAATGATACTTTAAATTACTATTTTAATTACATTAATAAGAATAAGATGGTTATAAAAGAATTACTAAGCGAATGTTCTTCTGTTGATGAATATGATCAAGTGTGTTATTTAATTAATAATGATACTTTATATGGACTTGGTGATATTCAATGGGTGAAATGGTTAAAGGCATTAAAATAAAAAGAAGCAAATTATTTTGCTTCTTTTACTAAGTCTGATTCATATACGTTTTCTTGTGTATCTTTTATCATAAACATATAATAATGTTCTTCATCTTTATCTAGTTCGTTTACTAAGATTTTGAATCCATCTTTTATTTTTACTTCTGAACCATACATTGTTCCACTATTTTTCCATTCATCTAATTTTTTACCATTATCATCATATAGGAAATAAGATGAACTACTAAATTGGATATAACTCCAGTCATTTAAGTTATATGTTATTTTTGGAACTGGTTCTCCTTCTTTAACTATTGGTTTGATATCAGTTATTGTTCCTTCGTTAGTTTTTCTATCTACTTTGAATGTTATATCAATTGCATCCATTTCGAATGTATTTAAGAAGTCATCTTCATCCCAATATTGAATTGTTGAGATTATTGAATATGTAATATAATTTTCATCTCTTGCTATTTCTATTGCGATAACATCTTCACATTCTTTTCCTTCATTATTACATACAGATAATCTTCTATTTGCTACTGTAGCAATAATTTTATTTCCTTGTATTGCTACATCTGTACTCTTATAAATTGGTAAGTAACTACCATCTTTCATTTTTCTAAATACAATATAATGAGCACTTTGATAGTTATTTGCTATATCTTCTGGTATATCAGCAGAAATATCCGTTAAAGTAGATTGTGGATTTAAATTATTTATATTAGATTTTACTAATCTATCTCCATTAGCTATACCTATATATCTTGTTAAGAATTTCTTATAATTATCTGATACGATTACTTTTGAATAATTATAATTTGTATCTAAAACTGTATAATATCTTTTTGTTGTTATTGGAAAATACATAGATAATCCATAACTACTTTTAATATTTGATTTATGATAAACAATTGAGTTATTTAATGAATCTTGTAATTCTTTTGATTCTTTATCATAACCTTCTAAATCATCAGCAAAATCATAAAGATCTACTAAATCGTATTGTGTTGATGCGTTTGATTGATATCCATATGTCACTGTTTTAGAAATATATCTTGTTAATTTTGAATAAGATGTAATATTAATATTTGAATCTAAATTTTTAAATAAATTATCTATTGATGTAACAACACTTCCTAACTTATTTAAGTCTGTCATAGTAAGTGTTAGTAATGGATCATAACTATATCCATATAGTGTTAATTCTGATTTTAGACTCTTATAATAATTCATATATGAATCTATTATTGTTTTACCTACTTCTGTAGTTGTAGTATTTTTATTTATATTTTTAAGGAATGTATAATCCCATCCTTGACCTGGTTCTGTTTCAGAAGATGCGATTAAATAATGAGCTTCTTCTTTTAATGTATTTGCTACTTCAATTGATGACATTAAACAAGCATCGAATCCAATAAATTCTAATTTTTTATCTAAAGCAGAATCATTTATAGCTTTATCTATTTCTATTATTTGCATTCCTTGTGAATTAGCAAAGTTTTCATCAGAACCATATCCTAACATTGGACCACCACCATGATCCCAAAGGATTAAACTATATAAATCTGTTTTATAGTTTTCATTAACATAATTTATAAATTCTGTTAATGTTGATGGGTCTGTCATATCTTTAACACCATATGTTTTTAATTTTTTAGTGTTAGTTCCTTCAATTTCATATATTGCATTTTCTGTTGTAGAGAATACATTATTTTGCCATTTTTTAGTACCACCTGCGTATACTACTACATTTAAGTCTTCTTGATTAAAGTTTGATTCAATCATTTCAAGTACATCTGATGTAGCTGATCCTTGTGATGATTCTAAATCTGAACCTATTATGTATACCATTATAGTTCTAGTACCTTTTAAGTCTTCACTTGGTGTATTTTCCACTACATTATTATTTGGTTTTTCTTCAGGATTATCTTTTAATATTGAACTTGCTAAAAGTACGATTAAACAAACACCAACAATTATTCCTATTATTATTAATATTGGTAATAATTTTTTCTTTTTCTTTGGTTCTTCATAGTCACCATTATCTATTGGAAGTTCATAATCTTGTACTGGTTGTGTATTAAGTGAATCAATTGAATTTGATTGTTGATTATTTGTGTACATATTTTGATCCATAGGCATTACATTGTTAACAGGTTCAAATGTTTGAGGAGTTGGTTCTACAACTGGTTCTTGTATTGGTTCAATGCTTTGTGCTTCAAACACTTCTTGTACTGGTTCAGTTGTAATATTATTAGTTGGTTGAGTATCAACGCTTTCATTTATTACAAAAGTTTCTTGTGGTTCGTTTACTGGTTCTACTTGTGGCTCTGATACCACATTGTTAGTAGGTTCTTGATATATTTCTTCTTGTTTTATTTCTGGAAGTGATTCCGCAATATTCATTTGTGGAGTTTCACTAACAACTGGTTCAGGTGTTGGTTCAAATACTGGTTCTGAAATAGGTTCCACTATTGGTTCAACCACAGGTGGAACAACAGGTTCTATAACAGGTGTATCAATTGGTTCTACAACTGGTTCCATAATTGTTTCTGGTTTATATTGCATATTGTTTTCAATAGTTACTGGAGTGTCTACTATAACAGTTGGTTCATCTATATTCATTACATCTGGACCTTGATTTGTAGTTTGTCTTGGCATTTCAGTTATAGTATTAGTGGTAATATCGCTTACTTCATTAGTATCAATAGATGGTTTTAAAAAATCTATTGGTGGCGCTTTTACACTATTTAAATTATCAGGAATAAACTTAAATCCTTCGTTAACAACGCTCTTTTGGCATTGTTGACAATAACCTAATTTTTTATCTATTTTGTTACCACATTTACTACATTTCATACTAACACTCCTCTATTCTATAATGTTATTATATCATAATATTTTTTATAGAAAAGAAAAAATCCTCAATTATGAGGATTTAAAGTGTTTGATTATTGTTATTATCTAATGTTATTGGTTCATTTGTTGGTTGTGTTGGATTAGTCATTTGATTTTGTGTTGGTGGTTGTACTGTTACTTGCTCTTCTTTTTCTTTTCTCTTTTGTTTAAAACCAGCTATTGTTGCAGCAAAACCAACTAAAGTGAATATTCCACCCATTATTGGAAGTATTACATTAGTACTATCATTTACCCAAATAGCATCTCTTGGATCATCTGGATTATATTTTAATGGAACTTCTGAACCAATTGGTGATGGCATATTTGAATATGTATTTGATTTTTTTGTATACATTTGACCATCTACATAATATTCAACTATTATCGCTTGTAATCCATCACTATTATAATCATAATCAACTACGATTGAACTAACTGGTAAATATCTTTCACTCTTTTCAGCGTGTGTTTTTATTGAATAGAATCCAAAAATTAATAATCCTATACCAATAAGTGCAAATAATATACCTATAACTATCGCAGCTGTTGGTGATGCTTGTTTTGTACTTGTATATGTTCTTCTAACTGTTATATGCATAAATCCTCCTACTCTATTAAATTTATTATATCATTATAAATATTTTTTAAATATAATTTTTGTGTTATTTGATGTAAATAAAAAACGATTTTTTAAATCGTTATTTTTTTCTAACTAATCTAGGAGCCTTTCCTTCGCTACCTGGTAAAGGTCTATTTAAAACTTCTTCTCTTCTTTGTTGATATTCTTCATCTGTATAAAATTTACCCATACGAACTCTAACATCACAATTGACATAAAGTTGTGGATGCGCCAATACATCTTTTCTTGTTTCTTCTGTTATGTGTAATGGTGGAAAATCTTTAAATAAGATGTCTTTTTTAT
This sequence comes from Bacilli bacterium, assembly GCA_045535005.1. Taxonomy (GTDB): domain Bacteria; phylum Bacillota_I; class Bacilli_A; order RF39; family UBA660; genus CAG-1000. Next base: position 7,776 of record JAZSKU010000076.1, on the reverse strand, counting down.
CTTGCATATATAGTCCTTTCTATTAAAAAAACTTGATACTTTCGTACCAAGTTATCATTAACGAACACATTGGTTCGATATATTCTATATGGCAGGGGTAGTAGGATTCGAACCCACACAAACGGTTTTGGAGACCGGCATGCTACCATTGACACCATACCCCTATTTTTCGCTTTAACGCGTGATTTAATTATACAATAAGATTATTTATAAATCAACAATTTTTGCTTATTCATATAATATATTAGGTGATTTTATGCTTATTAAATATTCTAGTAAAGAACTTGATTTATGTGCGAGATTAATGAGAGCAGAAGCTTTAGGTGAAGGAGAACTTGGAATGCTTATGGTAGGAAATGTTATTGTTAATAGAGCTATTAGCGATTGTTTAGACTTTAAAAACATCAAATCTATAACTGATGTTATATATCAAAATCCTGGTGGTTTTACTGGTACATCTAGTCCTTTATTTTACTCATCTTCAACAACCAAAGAAAAAGAATTAGCTAAAAGAGTTTTACGTGGTGAATACTATCATCCTGCGACTAATGCTTTATGGTTTTATTCCCCTAAAAAAGGAGAAAATTGTAAAAATACATGGTTTAATCAAATGAATAGTGGTAGATATAAAAATCATTGTTTTTATGAACCAGATTCTGGTGTGTGTAGTCAATTACATTAATTAATAATTTTATAGCACTTTTTCTATTTCTATGATATAATTTTTTATAGAATAAAGAGGTGTATCTATGGCAACAGTAACTGCTATATCTAAAAAAGATATCGATTATTTAGAAAATAGTTTAAAAGTATTATCTGATAGTATGAATTCTGTAGCTGGTGATGTCGTTGATATTAATGGACAAATCAATGATTTTACTAGTCAAGTTGATTCTATTAAAGCTAATGTTAAAAGTTTAGAACAAGAAATCAGAGACTTCATGTATGAAGTTAAAGGATCTTCTATGGTTAATACTGCTCAAAATGATATTATTATGCATGAACAAACTTTAAATAAGAAGTTTGGTCATTATTCTGATATTAGAAGAAAGTTCAGTGGTATCTTAAATAGTTTAGATATAGATTTAAATTATATAAATAAAAATACTTTATTAACTCAGAGTGAACAATCTTTACTTAGTACACCTGATTATTATTTATCATATGCTTTAGTAGCTTTATGTGCTTGGTTTAGAAATGAAAGAAAAGCCGCTAATAAAGCATTAAATAAGGCACTAAATCTTAATGAAAGTAAAACTTCTTTATTATTTTGTTTAATACATTTAAGACTTAATAGACATGAAACAGCATATAAATGGATGAAAAGATATTTACAAACAGTTAATCCTAAAGAAATGGATAATCTTATAATTACTGTTTTAGATTCTTTAAGTAATAATGCATATGATTCAAGAATTACAAATGAATTACTTACTAGTATTGAGTCTTGGTGTAAGAACTTAAATACTGATGAAATGATTAATAATAGACAAATAGATAGATGGAGTGATTTCTTCTTATCTAAAAAAGCTACTTTTAAAGATGAAGAATTTCCATATTTATTTGATTATTGTCCTGAAGCAAGTGCATTAAAATCTAATATTGAAAATGCTTATACTTATAATCATATATTTAATGATTTCTTAGATTTAATTGATAAAGGAAATAATAAAGCTAAGAATCTTGATGAATTATTAAGTGAGTTACTTTCTACTTATGAAAATAATGAACTTGAGCTTAGAAAAGAAATATTAAAGAATAAAATTATTATTGAATGTAAGGGTGACAGTGAAAAAGCTAATGCTTTGTTTAACCACTCTATGAGTTCATTGAATGCTAAGAGTGATTTTAGTACTGGACTTACTAATATAATATTTGATAGAGATGATGTATCTGATAATACTAAGAAATTTGCTGTAGCTTTATCTAAAGATAATATTATTAAAGGTCTTGATAAAGCATTACAAGGTAATATGGAAGAAGTTAAGGAAGTAACTATTACTATAAATGAATGGACTGGTAAAACATTAGATGGAAGTAATGAAAAAGAATTACAAGAATCTTTATCTGATTATGTAAAAGCACCATTTATAGAAGATTATAATGAATTATCTATATTTAATACTAAAACTATATATTGTTTAATATTTGCAATTGTTGGTTTAGTTGTATGTTTCTTTGAGTTATTTATAGGTATATTAATTCTATTATGTGGTGGTGGTGCATTTATGTACTTCTTAAATGGAATTTTAAAACAAAGAGAAGAAATTATGAAACAATGTAATGAAGTTTTAGATAAATATTTATTTGAACTTAATAATGTTATAGCAGAAATAGTTGATATTAAATATTATACTAAGAGAAGTTTAAGTAATCGTGATAATATGGTTAATTTAATTAATTCTTTTTATAAAGATAATTTTATTACTGGTGATAGATAGGAGTGCTTTTTATGGATGAAAATGTAGATGTATTAGAAAGTGAACTTATGAATGAAGTAGCTACTGAAACTACAGTAGAAGAAAACAAAAAAGAAACTTTAATTGTTGATAATAAGGAAGATTATCTTGAAATACCTGATTGGGATTTAACTCCTCCATTTGATACAGTAGATAGAGGTGAATTATGACATCATATTACGATTTAGTTGAATTATTACATAGTTTTGTAAATGAACCTCCTAGTGAAACATTTTTAAATAATTTAGATAATTTAAATATTGATTTAAGAGGAGATAGATATTTTAGATTTATTGATCATTTAACTATATTAATTAGCGAAAGATTAGAAAATTCATTCTATAATTTTGAAAACAAAATGATTAATACTAATATTAATACAAATACCTTTACTATTGAATTTAGAGAAATATTACATGAAATAGATTTCTGTATGATCTTCGCGTCTCGTAAGTTAGTTTTAGATGAAAATAGAGAAGAATTTCTAAGAACTATAAGAAAATCTATTAATAATATATTAGATAGAATTAAAGAATTAATTATTGATAATGATGATTTTATTCTTGAAGAAATAGATAAAGCTTATGAGGTGATGTAATGAATTATAATGATACTAAAAATGCTCTTACTAATTATCTTAAAGCTAGAATACCTTTTATATCTATTAAGACTATGGAGAAAAATAGAATCTTAAATATGGCTAAAACCATAAGTGAAGAGAATAATACTCCTATATATGTTCATTCTATGTCTAAGGGTATGTATGATATCAAAGATAACACTTTAGTTAGTAGTGAAAAAACTATAATAGGTATATTAAGTTATATAAGTAATGATATTCAAAATAAAAGAAATGTTACTTATTTATTAACAGACGTTGAAAGTATTGTTGATGAAAATATAGTATCAAGATATTTATGTGATGTTGTTAATACATGTGAAGAAAAGTCTTGTTCAATTGTTATTATTAGTGATGGTAATATATGGGTTAATTTAAAAAGACTTGGTATGAATATTGAGTTAAACTTCCCTAATGAAGAAGAAATATTAGCATTGTTACATAGTTATTTAGATAAATATAAAGGACAATTCCCTATTGAATGGGATGATAATAACTTTAAGGAAGCTTCTATTGTTCTTTTAGGGCTTAGTGAAGCTGAAATTAAGAATGTTATATCTGTATTAATAGCTAAACAACAAATTACTAAAGATGATTTAGTAGAATTAAAGTTTGCTAAGAGTAAATTATTTTCTAACATGGAAGGTTTAGAAAAAATAGATACTGATAATATAGTATATGGTGGTCTTAATAATCTTAAGAAATGGTTAACATCTAAAAAGAAATTATATGATGTTAATAACAAAGAAAAGTTAATTAAGAGAGGAATTAAACCTCCTCGTGGTATTTTAGTAGTTGGTGTTCCAGGTTGCGGTAAGAGTTTAACTGCTAAAGCTATATCTAGAAGTTGGAATTTACCATTATATTTACTTGATTTAGCAATGGTTCAAAGTATGTATGTTGGTCAAACTGAAGAACAATTTAAGAATGCTTTAAAGACTGCTGAACATGTATCACCTTGTATTTTATGGATAGATGAAATCGAAAAAGGTTTATCTGGTATGAAAGATTCAAATGGTGTTACTGCTAAAATGGTTGGTCAATTCTTATTCTGGTTACAAGAATGTGAAAAAGAAGTATTTGTTGTAGCTACAGCTAATAATGTAGAAGAATTACCTGCAGAACTTCTTAGAAAAGGTAGATTTGACGAAATATTCTTTGTAGATTTACCTAATGAAGAAGAAAGAAAACAGATTTTAGCAATGTATTTAGCAAAATACTTAGGTATTAAAGCTGATGATGAATTATTAAATACTTTAGTTTCTATTACTGATGGATTTGCATCTTCTGATATAGAAGCTGGTATTAGAGATATATCTTACTTAGTAATAGCTGATGGAATTCAATTAACAAAACAATATTTAATTGATTATTTTAAAAATAGTGCATCTATTAGTAAAATTAATCCTGAAAAAGTACAAGCTATTAGAGATTGGGGTAAAGATAGAACTATTAGTGCATCATAAAAAGAGTTTAAAAACTCTTTTTTATTTTGGTATTAAGATTTTATCACCAATATTTAAATTAGTTGTTTCTAAATTATTTATAGTCATTATTTTATTAATTGTTGTGTTATATGTATTTGCTATTTTATATAAAGTATCTCCTTTTTCAACAATATATGTATTATAATCAGTAGATCCTGGTATTTTTAATATATCACCTATTTGTAGTGTATTAGTTGATAAATTATTTAATTCTTTTATTGCATCTACTGTTGTATTATATTTATTTGCTATTGTATATAAGTTATCTCCTTTAGTAACTATATAACTTATTTCTTCTGTCTTTGTTGGTAATTTTAGTATATCCCCTACTTTTAAATTGTTTGTTGATAAGTTATTTATCTCTTTTAATTCATTTACTGTAGTATTATATTTGTTCGCTATACTGTAAAGTGTATCTCCGCTTTTAATAATATATACATTTTCTACACCTGTTTCTTTTGTTTTAGGTATAAATAATTGTTGATTTAAATAAATTGTATCATTATTTAAATTGTTAATATCTTTTAATATTGTTATTGTTGTATTATAATTATTTGCAATTTTAGATAGAGTATCTCCACTCTTAACTTGATAGATAAGATAATCTTCTGTTAATAACTTGTTATCTTTTTTAACTTTAAGAGTTTTTCCAATTTCTAAATTATTTGTTGATAGATTATTTAACTCTTTTAATTCATTTACTGTTAATCCGTATTTGTTTGCAATACTATAAAGTGTGTCTCCTTTAACAACTGTATAATATTCACTATCTTCTTTAGCAATATATTTTATTCCTTTATATTCGCATATTGCTTTTACTACAGCTTCTGCATATTTCTCATAATTATTCTTTATTTGTTCTATATCATCTTTTTTACTATCTAAAAATCCGTATTCTACTATAACAGTTTCATTATCAGGAGTATTTCTATGCATAAAATAATAATCTTTTATAGGATTACTCGGTAGTCTTTGTTGATAATATTTTCTTATGTTTTGACCATTGAATTCTATTTCTTCTAATATTTTTCTTGCTAAAGTATCTTTATTTCTAAGTGCATATATAGTTTCAGCACCGTCACCACCTCGTGCATTTCTAGGTGGTAGGTAAACAAAGTGAAAAAAAAATATAATCAATAACATATTTACAAAGTTTTGCAAAGACTGACTTTAAATAAATCAATCTTTTGCAACACTCTTTTTCTTTCCTTTAGGACCGTAAGGATTTCTTGGTTCTTGTGGTCCAATATATTGAAACTTGTCATTTTCAATTAAATTAAACTTATACTTTATTTCAATATTTTTTTCTTTGTCTATTTCTATTCTATCAATAAGAGCAAACATCAAATCCCTAGTTGGATTTTCTATATTTAATAATTCTTTAATTTTATCTGAATAATCAGGAATCTTTTTTTGCTCTGCTCTTTGATTTATAATTTTATTTTCCTTTTTTCTTATTTCTTTTTTGATTTTCTCAAGTTCTTTTTCTAATGGATCAAGCATCATCCTTAAAGTATCATTTGTCATTAATCCGTCAGCAAATGAATTACAAAAGTGTTTAATTCTCTTTTCAATAGTTTCTTTTTGTTTATATAAATTCATTTCAACGGATTCTGTTTCTTGATTCAATTTATTTGTTCTATTAACTACCTCATCATTTAACTCAGTTATATTTAAACTTTTTAGATATCCTCTAACTGTTTTCTTTATTTTCCTCATTATTTCTTCTTCTAAATAATTATAAGGAAAGAAATGAGGTTCACATCTTCTTCTTTTTGGATCCCTAGCATATCTATTACAATTAACCGACCAATAATCTATTTTCTTTTTATAGTTAACAGTCAAAAAGTTGCCACATTCTTTACAAAATAATAAATTTTCTAATAATCTTTTAGGTCGCTCAGTTCTTGTTTCAGGTATGCTTGATGGCATATTTTGTATTGACCAAAATGTTTTCTTGTCTACTAATGGTTCATGAGTGTCTTCCACTATTATCCATAAAGATTGATCCAATGTTATTTTCTTTTCCGATTTATAATTTATTTTTGTTTGAACATTTTGAACCATATCTCCTGTATACATTCTATTCTTTAATATTTTATTAACCGATGAAATAGTCCATTCACTACTATTTAAGCATCTACTAGATAATTTTGTTTTCTTATATCCACTAGGTGTTGGAATATTATCATCATTTAATCTTGTTGTTATTTCAGAAATTCCTATACCGTTTGCTTTCCATTTAAATATATTTCTTACAGTATCAGCTGTTTCAGGATTAGGGATTAAATGTCCTTTATCTTCTGGATCTCTCATATATCCATAACATGGTTTACTTCCTATAAATTTACCATTTTTCTTTTTTGAATGTAATACATCTCTTATCTTATTTGAATTTTGTTTACTATAATAGTCATTACAAGCAACAATAAAAGTAGAAGAATCATTGCTAGCTTGATTTTTGGCACTATCATAACTTTCCATTATAGAAATAAATCTGACTTTATTTTCAGGAAAATATCTTTCCATATAATAACCTGTATTAACATGATCTCTACCAAGTCTTGATAAATCTTTTACTATTACAAGATTTATTTTTTTATTTTCAATATCTTCAATCATTCTTTTAAACGAAGGTCTTTCAAAGTTAGTTCCTGAATATCCGTCATCTACATATTCATCTACAAAAGTAAAGCCATTTGCTTTTACAAAATTCATTAATATATTTCTTTGATTAGAAACACTTTCACTATCAGATTCATATTTTTTATTTTTGTCTTCTTGAGATAATCTTATATATAATCCTGCAAGATAATTTGCAGGGGCATCTAACAAATTAGTATTATACACTTTACCTCCAATCCACACTTTAATTTATAGATACCTTTTTAAGACATCTTAATTAAATCATGGTTTTTTAAAAAATGCAAATCATCATATTATAGATAATTAGCTAGAAGGTATAATTTTTTCTTTTTGTAATTGCTCAATTATATATTTTAAAATTATCTCTTTAAATTCTTCATTTGTATTATACAGCTCAGTAATACTATTTATTGGACTTCTCTTAGCCATTGTATCACCTATTTAAAAATATGTATTACTAAAACTAATAATACATTTATTTATTTAATTCCTTTCTTTTTTTTATATACATATATCAACCTCACTTTCTAATTATCACTATCATCATTTAATTCTAGTGATTTAT
>JAZSKU010000028.1:0-27184 GCA_045535005.1 Bacilli bacterium | reverse complement strand
AAGCCAGTTAATGGATTCTGGTCTAAGCACAAAGGCTGATACACAGTGAAATGCGTGATATTGTAAAAGCTGAAGTGTGATGGCGAAGCGACGGTTACGACCAGAGCGAAGTTTTGTGACGCCAAACTTCCAAGAAAAGCTTCTAGGGCTAATTATATAGGTGCCTGTACCGGAAACCGACACAGGTGGTCGAGGAGAGAATCCTAAGGTGAGCGAGAGAACTATGGTTAAGGAACTCGGCAAAATGACCCCGTAACTTCGGGAGAAGGGGTGGTCAAGCAAGTAATACAGCAATGTAGGAAAATGTATTGACCCGCAGTGAATAGGTCCAGGCAACTGTTTACCAAAAACACAGGTTTCTGCAAACACGAAAGTGGAAGTATAGGAGCTGACGCCTGCCCAGTGCTGGAAGGTTAAGGAGAGTTGTTATCCATAAGGAGAAGCAATAATCTGAAGCCCCAGTGAACGGCGGCCGTAACTATAACGGTCCTAAGGTAGCGAAATTCCTTGTCAGGTAAGTTCTGACCCGCACGAAAGGCGTAATGATCTGGATACTGTCTCAACCATAGACTCGGTGAAATCTTAATACCTGTGAAAATGCAGGTTACCCGCTACAGGACAAAAAGACCCCGTGGAGCTTTACTGCAACTTGATATTGAAATCAGATGTAGCATGTAGAGGATAGGTGGGAGACTTTGATGTTAAGACGCCAGTCTTAGCGGAGTCATCCTTGGAATACCACCCTTGTTATGTTTGATTTCTAACTTGCGCCCATTATCTGGGTGGAGGACAGTGTCTGGTGGGCAGTTTGACTGGGGCGGTCGCCTCCCAAAGAGTAACGGAGGCGCCCAAAGGTTCCCTCAGAATGGTTGGAAATCATTCGCAGAGTGTAATGGCATAAGGGAGCTTAACTGCGAGACCTACAAGTCAAGCAGATGCGAAAGCAGGGCATAGTGATCTTGCGATCCCGAATGGAAGGGTCGTTGCTTAACGGATAAAAGTTACCCCGGGGATAACAGGCTGATCCCACCCAATAGTTCATATAGACGGTGGGGTTTGGCACCTCGATGTCGGCTCGTCGTATCCTGGAGGTGGAATCGCTTCCAAGGGTTGGGCTGTTCGCCCATTAAAACGGCACGCGAGCTGGGTTCAGAACGTCGTGAGACAGTTCGGTCTCTATCCGTAGTGGGCGTTAGAAAATTGAGGAGTGCTTTTCCTAGTACGAGAGGACCGGAAAGGACGAACCGATGGTGTATCTGTTGTCACGCCAGTGGCACTGCAGAGTAGCTATGTTCGGAAGGGATAATCGCTGAAGGCATCTAAGCGAGAAGCCCCCTCCAAGATGAGTTTTCTTTATCTTCAAGATATAAGATCCCTTGTAGACGACAAGGTTGATAGGTTAGATGTGTAAGCATAGTGATATGTTGAGCTGACTAATACTAATAGATCGACAATTTAATCATTTTAATAATTTGATAAAAGTTATCACATTATCTTGTTTTGAGAGAACAATTATGTTATAATACATTTAATTGGTGACGATAGCAAAGTGGATACACCTCTTCCCATACCGAACAGAGAAGTTAAGCACTTTAACGGCGAAAATAGTGTAAGCGAAGATAGCAAGTTGCCAATTTTTTTTTGTCTTAAAATTTGTTTATATAAATTAAAAATAGTAAGTTATTCACTTACTATTTTATTTTGATCAATTATATTTTTTATTTCATTTATATCAGCTGTATCTTTAATTGTTGTTATTAATTCATTTTCTCTTGTTAATAACATATATGGTAGATATCCATTATAATCATCAAGTTTAAATGTTGTTTTATATATATTTGTTTCTTCTTCAGTTAGCTTATCTACTTCTATATAATATGTTTCTATATTTGTTTGTTTTTTTAATTCTTCAAGATTTGTATTTATTGTATTACATTTAGATGAAGTTGATATACATATTATTGTTAATACTTCTTCAGTTTTTGTTTTTATTAACCAGTCTTTTGTTGATTCTGGCACTTCAGTTTTATTTACTTCTTCAGTTATTTTATTTAGTTCTTCTAATCTTTTTTCTTCTGCTAATTCCTGTTGTGTTTTACAACCTGTTAATAATAAAAGTGTTGTCAATAATACTACTTTTTTCATTTTACTACTCCTTGACTTAAAGTATATTATATTTCTTTTTTTATTTCAATATTATGTTAAAATATTTATGGAGGATTTATGAATAAAAGAAGAAAACTAAAGAGTAGTGTTAAAATTGTCTTGTTAGTTAGTGTAGTTGTGTTTTGTATTATTTTATTTAAAGATTCTGATGATATTTTAGAAGTTATTCATCATGATAATGATGTTAGTATAGAAGTAGATTATGAGATTACTGATAAATCTGAAAGTGATAATCATATTATTAAAAGTAAGTTTGCTGATGGGATGAGTGTTGATAAGTTTAAAGAAGTTTTTAATAGAAAGATTAATATTATTAAAGAAAATGGTAAATATGAATTAATTGATTATGATTTTGATAATAAGTTACATTATAGTGATCTTGAAAAATTATATTTAAATATGAATAATCTTGATATTGTTGATGTTATGGTTATTGGTAAGAGTGTTGATAATCGTAATATATATGGTATTGAAGTTGGTAAGGGTAAAGATGTTATATTTATTGATGCTAATGTTCATGCTGCTGAAGTAGCTAATACTCTTATTTTAACTAAGTTTTTAAGCGATATTTTAAATGATTATTCATTAGGTGATAAAGATACTATTAATATGCTAAATAACGTTAAATTGGCTATTATTCCGTCTATAAACCCTGATGGATATGAAATATATAATTATGGTATTGAATCTTTAAATAATAAGGATTTATGGATTTATAAGAATAAAGATAATATTAATTTTGATAATATTAAAAGTAATGCTAATGGAATAGATATAAGTAGAAATTTTCCAACTCAAAATGCTGGATTACAGTATAATGGTAAAAGTTTATTAAATAGTGTATCTTTAAAAGAAACATATAAAAGAGGAGTATATTTTGGTGGTTATGAATTAGGTAGTGAACCTGAAACTAAAGCTGTTATGTGGTTTATGTATAAGCATTATAAAAATACTGTTAAATATATTAATATGCATAGTCAAGGTAGAGTTATGTATGCTGGTAAACCTAATTTAAGTGATGAATTTAATGATATTACTAGTAAGTTTGCTAAAGATATTTCTAAGATTAATGGATACACAGTTTATGGTTTAAGTAGTGAGGAAGTAGGGCAAGGTAATGATGGTAGCGCTACTGACTTTATGGCAGAACTTGCTAATGGATTTGTATTCAGTTCTGTAACTGGTCGTTTATCAACTGATAAATATATTGATAATTCTTGTGAACTTATATATTCTTATCCAGTTATTACTTTAGAAACTATTAAAACTTATTCTACTGATCCATCATTATTTAAAAAAGAATATTATGATTATAATTTAAAAGATATGTTATATAGTTTTATTAAGTAGGTGTATTATGAATGATTTAATTATTAAAGATTCTAATGGTAAGGATATTGTTTATAAAGTTTTATTTACTTTTGATAGTGATGAAACTAATAAAACATATATTGTTTATACTGATGGTGAAAAAGATAGTAATGGTAATATAAAAGCATATACTTTATGTTATGTTACTAATGATCCTAAAAAGACATTACTTGAAGTAAATAATGAAATAGAGTTAAATACTATTATGAATTTACTTATTGATTTTATGAAAAATGAAAAAAATGAATAAGATTTATAAATTTATATTGAAATAATTTTATTATTTTGATATAATACATCTTGTTCTATGGCGCAATTGGTGAAGTGGTTAACACGGCGGATTGTGGTCCCGTTATACATGGGTTCGATTCCCATATTGCGCCCCAGATATAAAATAAACATCTTTAAAAGATGTTTTTTTATGAATATTATGTGAAAATGCATATAATTTTGTATATATATGTTATAATTAATTGCGAGGTATTTATGAAGAAAAGAATTAAATTAAAAGATAGAGTTTTACCTAATTATACTAGAGGTGAAGAAATAGCAAATATGGTTACTCATATTATAGGTGGTGCGATGGGTGTTACTGCTTTAGTATTATGTGTTATATTTGCTGCAATAAGAGGAAATGTTTATGGTATTATTGGAGGAAGTATATTTGGTGCTTCTATGATACTTTTATATACTATTTCTAGTATTTATCATGGATTAAAGCATACTACTGCTAAAAAGGTATTTCAAATACTTGATCACTGTTCAATATTTATATTAATTGCTGGTACTTATACTCCAATTGTATTAGGTCCAGTTCGTGAATATAGTACTGCTCTTGGATGGACACTTTTTGGTGTTGTATGGGCTCTTGCTACTATAGGTATTGTTCTAAATTCTATTGATATAAAAAAATATAAAATATTTTCAATGATATGTTATTTAGGTATGGGATGGTGTATTATGAGTATCGCTCCTAAGATTAAATATATATTATGTCCTGAAGCATTATATATGATTTTAGCTGGTGGTATTTTATATACTATTGGTGCTGTACTTTATATTGTTGGTCATAAGAAGAAATTCTTTCATACTTATTTCCATGTATTTGTTGATTTAGGAAGTTTATTACATTTTCTAGCTATATTATTTTATATTGTGTAGGTGATTTTATGAAAAATGCTATAAAAAATGCATTTAGTGAATCTAGTAAAAGTGTTATTACTGTATATTTTATATTAAGAATTTTAGTTATATTAACTTTAATTAGACAATTATTTTTAGGTAATTATGATAATGTTTTTTCTTGTATATTAACTCTTATACTTTTTATAGTACCATTCTTTTTATTTAATAAATTTAAAATTAAATTTCCTAGTTTTATGGAAATAGTAATATTAATATTTATATTTGCTGCTGAAATATTAGGTGAAATACAAAATTTTTATAGTTTATATCCTCATTGGGATACTATACTTCATTGTATTAATGGATTTTGTTGTGCTGGTATAGGATTTAGTCTTGTTGATTTACTTAATAATAGTGATAAGAAAATTAATTTATCTCCATTTTTCTTAACAATTGTTGCTTTTTGTTTTTCAATGACTATTGGAATTCTATGGGAATTTTTTGAATATGCTGTTGATAAAACAATTGATATGGATATGCAAAAAGATAAAATAGTAACTAAAGTATCTTCTGTTAAATTAAATGAAGATGGTGAAAATATACCAGTTGTTATAGATGGAATAGAAAAGAGCTATATTATTACTGAAGATGATTTAATTATTATTAATGATGGTTATTTAGATATAGGTCTTAATGACACTATGGAAGATTTAATTGTTAATTTTATTGGTGCTTTTGTATTTAGTATATTTGGATACTTATATGTACATAATCGTGAGAAATATAAATTTACTGAAAATTTTATGGTTAAGAAAAGAAAAAAATGTTAGAATTTCTAACATTTTTTATTTTATCTTGATAGAGTAGTTACTTCTATACCAATACTTCTACAGTATTCATCTAAGTTATCATAGAATCTTTGTGTATATATATTATATTCTTCTGGTACATCAAATAATATTCTTTCTACCATTTTATCTGCCACTGCTCTAGCTTCATCATATGTCATATTTGGAGTTATAAATTTTTCATAATGCATATCACTAACATAATCATATATTGGGAAATATTCTTCTTGATCAATTTCAATCTTATTACTATGATAATCATTAAATTGAGCTTCCATTCCTTCTAGAATCATTGGTGCATAATTATAGTCACCATTATATTCATCAAGTTTTTGTGCAAAGTAACTTAATGGTTTATTCATATAATCATCTAATGTGTAGTTATCCATTACTTCTAGCATTATTTGGAAGTAATTACTTTGTAATTGATAAGCTATATCTTTTTCTTCATAATCAAATAAACTTACAGCGAATAATGAGTTTAACGCTTCTGCAGAAGTTGTTGTATAGAAGTTTAATCCTTCACATTGAACTCTTATTTGTTTTCCTTTACCATCCCAGAAACCAGTTCTAGCTACATGACAAAGTTCATGATATATAACTTGATATTCCCAAGTACCTTCTTTATATTCATAATCTTTAAGTAAGTATATTTTATTTTCTGTTCTAATGTAACATCCATATGAATCAACTGATAGACTTGCCATCATTAATTCTCTTTCTGTACATTCAACAAATTCTAGAGTTTTTAGATTTTCATATAATATTCTTCTTTCAGCATTAGGATGTTTTTCTACAAAGTCACTTATAAATTTATGAACAAAATCTTTATATTTAGGAGTTATTCTACTATTAGAGTCAACTACATCATGAAGTTGATCTTCTGTTACAGTTTCATAATCTAATATTTTATCTAAATGATCGTTATCATAAACATATATATATTTAGAGTATTCACTTGCTAAATATGTATCAACAACAAATTCTTCATCTGATGGTTCTATAACAAATGATAATTTGTTTTGTATATCACTTTGTTGTTGAGTTGGTGTTCCTTCGTTTTTAGTTGGTTCATTTTTATTATCAGTTGCTACTATTTTATATGGTACATAATTATCTGGAGCAAATTCTTTTGCAAATTCTTTTACAAATGCACTTCCAAATATAAAAGTAACAAGTGTTAATGGAACTGCTACACCACCAATAAGTATTTTTGGAATAACACGAATAAATCCTTTTTCTTTACCATCTCTTTTTGCTCTTAAAATATGTGGAGTATCACAAAAAGCATGTCCTATTTCTATGAATTCATCTCTGTCTAAATAACTTAATTGACCATTATCGTCTCTTAGAAAATACTTTTTATTTTGATTATCAAGATACATTCTATAGTTTTTTTTATTATATTTAAATTTTAAAACTTCTCTATACTCTTTCATATACTCTCCTAAAGTAATTATATTGAATTATTTATATTAAAACAATAAAATTTCTAATAATTGACATTAAAATTATTCTAATATATACTTAATTATAGAATAGTGAAGGTGGAACAATGGTTGTATATATATTTGATAATTTGTTTTTTAACAAAGTAAATTTACCAGTTAAAATTAATGGTGTATATCCATTATATTTAAATGATAGAATTTTTCTTGGAAATATTGAAGAAAGTGATGGAAAATGGAATCTTATTTTATCTGATGAGATTTCTGTTTGTGATGGATCAAATATTAATATTTCTGAGTTTTCTAGTTTTATTTTAAAAAATAATGATGATAGAAAATTCTATGTATATGTACTACCTATATTCGATAATAATCTTATTACTTATGATGTATTAGGTGAAGAGATTACTTTTGGTTCTACTGGGTGTGATATTAATTTTTCATTAAATGTTTTAGAAGATAAAAGATTAACTTTAAAATATAAAGAAGATAAATGGACTTTAGAAACTAATATAGATAATTTATTTGTGTGTGGAGAAAGAGTTAATAAATGTAAGTTATATAATGGGGACTATATATTTTGTTATGGATTTAAGTTAATAGTATGTAATAATCATATTATTATTAATAATCCTAATAATTTAGTTAGTGTATCATCTTCTAAACTTTCTATTAACAATGATAATGGAACTATTATGGAAGTTATTCCTGCGAATGTTGATGAAGATATTCCATTATTTGATAAAGATGATTATTATTTTAAATCACCTAGATTTAATAGTGTATTAGAAGAAGAAATTGTTAAAATTGATGAACCACCTGAACCTGTTGCTGAAAATGATATGCCAATGATATTAACACTTGGTCCTCGTTTAACTATGTTATGTACTTCTGTTGTTTCTTTAATAAATTATATTACAGCATATTTAAATGGTACTGCTACTAAGAGTAGATTTATTATGTCTTGTATAACTATATCTGTTATGATTATTGGTGCTCTTTTATGGCCAACTGCTACAAGACTTTATAATAAAAGAAGAACTAGAAAAAAAGAAGAAAAGAGAAAAGCTAGATATAAAGAATATTTAGAAAAGAAGAAACATGAGATTATATTAATTAAGAATAGACAAAGACAAATTCTTATGGAAACAGCTACTTCTTTAGAAAATTGTAAAATTATTATTGATACTAAACCAAGAACATTATGGGAAAGAAATATTGAGAATCCTGATTTCTTACAAATAAGATTAGGTATTGGTGAAGTAGATACTAAGATTAAAATACATATTCCCGAAGAAAAATTTAATGTTGAAGGAGAAGATACTTTATATAGTGATTTAAGAAATGTAGTAGATGAATCTCTTACTATTAAGGGTGTTCCATTAACATTTAATTTAGTTGAAAGAAATATTACTGGTATAGTTGGTAAAGCTGATATGACTAAGGATTTCTTAGATGGTTTATTCTTACAAATTATGACATTTCATGCTTATACTGAACTTAAGATAATAGTTTATACTAAGAATGAAGATAAATGGGATTATTTAAAAATATTACCTCATTGTTGGGATAATCAAAAAACATTAAGATATTTTGCTACTAATATTGAAGAATTAAATACTGTAACAGCTGATTTAGAAAAGTTATTTGATAATAGAGTTGTTATGGATGAAAGTGTTGCTAATGAAGATAATGGTACTTCTGTAGATACAGAAAATTTATATAAGAATTATAAACCATACTATTTAATATTTACTGATGATATTAATGCTATTAGAAATGTTCCACTAGTTAAGAAGATACTTAAGTATCGTAAGAATTTAGGTTTTTCTATTTTAATGCATAATGATAGATTATCTACATTACCTAGTGAAACAAGTACATTTATTAATATAGATGATCCTTTATCTGGATATATTACTAATGAATTAAAAGAAGACAATCAAAAGCAATTTACTGCTGAAATTAATAAAGATATTGATGTATATTCATGTGCTCAAAAGTTAGCTAATATTCCTATTAATGTTGAAAAAGCTAAATATGAGTTACCAACAAGTTTATCTTTCTTAGAAATGTATTCTGTTGGTAAAGTTGAACAATTAAATATAAGTGAAAGATGGAGTAATAATAATCCAGTTAATAGTTTAAGTGTACCAATTGGTGTAGATCAAAATGGTGAATTATTTAAAATGGATATTCATGAAAAAGCATATGGACCTCATGGTTTAGTTGCTGGTACTACTGGTTCAGGTAAATCTGAATGGATTGTTACATATATTTTATCTTTAGCTGTTAATTTCCATCCTGATGAAGTTCAATTTGTGTTAATTGACTATAAAGGTGGTGGACTTGCACTTAGTTTTGAAAACTCTGAAATGGGTATTAAATTACCACATTTAGCTGGTACAATTACTAACTTAGATAAATCTGCTATAAATAGAAGTATTGCTTCTATGGAAAGTGAATTAAAAAGAAGACAATCTATATTTAATGATGCTCGTGAAAAATTAAAAGAAGGTTCAATGAATATCTATAAGTATCAACAATTTTATCGTAAAGGATTAGTTGATGAACCTATGAGTCATTTATTAATAATATGTGATGAGTTTGCTGAACTTAAACAACAACAACCTGAGTTTATGGAACAATTAATTTCTATATCTCGTATTGGACGTAGTTTAGGTGTGCATTTAATTCTTGCTACTCAAAAACCTAGTGGTGTTGTTAATGATCAAATTTGGTCTAACTCTAAATTTAAAGTTTGTTTAAAAGTTCAAGATAAAGGTGACTCTAATGAAATACTTAAGAAGCCTGATGCTGCTTTCTTAAAACAAACAGGTGCTTTCTATTTAGAAGTAGGTAATGATGATTATTATAATTTAGGTCAATCTGCATGGGCAGGTGCTAAATATTATCCATCAGATATAATGAAAAAGAAAATAGATCAATCTATACAATATATAGATAATATAGGTAGAACTATTAATGAATATAATGAAATAGAAGAAAGTGAAAAAGTTGAGAGTAAAGGTGAACAATTAATTAACATTGTTCAATATATTGATGCTCTTGCTAAAAAGGAAACTATTATTGGTAGACAATTATGGTTATCTAATGTTAGTGAGGTTACTTATATTTCTCAATTAGTACAAAAGTATAATCATAAACCTGAAAGTTATAAATATTTAATTCCTATTGGTGAATATGATGAACCAAGAAGACAAGAACAAGGTTTATTAAAATTAGATATTGCTAAAGGTAATGTTGCAATAATAGGTCAAACTGGTAGTGGAAAAGAAAACTTAATTTCTACTATTATGTGGCAAAGTATGATTGAACATACGCCACATGAAATAAATTATTATGTTATTGATTTTGGTAGTGAAACATTAAAGAAATTTGCTAAGTTTCCTCATGTTGGAGAAGTTATATTCCAAGATGAAATAGATAAAGTAATTGAAATATTTGATTTAGTTACTACTGAACTTGAAGAAAGAAAAGAGTTATTCTCTGATTACAATGGTTCTTTTGAATATTATAATAAGGTTGCTAAAGATAAAAAACCTCTTATATGTTTTGTAATTAACTCATATGATGTTTTAGTAGAACAAATACCTAAATTAGCTGATATTTTACTATCTTTCTTTAGAGATGCTCCTAGATATGGAATTATATCATTCTTATCTGTTTCATCTCCTAGTGCACTTAGAAGTAAGCAATTACAATACTTTAATAATATATTAATGCTTCAAGTACAAGATGAATCTTCATATAGATCTGTTACTAATTGTAGACGTGATTTATTACCTGGTAAGGTATTTGGTCGTGGTATATGTAAGATTGGTGATGATGATGATTCTTATTGTGAATTCCAAACTTCATTTATTGTACCTGATGAACAAGCATATGAATATATTAAAGCCACTGCTGATAAGTTAGTTCTTCATTATAAATATAAAGCTAAACAATTAGCTAAGATACCTGATACAGCAACTAGTGATGATTTAGCTAAATATATTAGTGATTTAACTAATGTACCTATTGGATATAATTTCTACGAAAAAGATATTGCTAAATATAATTTCTTAGATGAAAAGATACATTTAATAAGTGGTAAAGAAATCAAAAATAATATTAATTTCTTTTATGCTCTTGTTGGTATGTTTGTTAAACATGAAAATGTTAAGGTTAGAATAGTTGATATGCTTGATATATTTAAGAAACCAATTATAGATATTAAATTATTTGATGATGACTTTAATAGTGTATTTGGTGCACTTGAAAGTGATGTTATTAATAGAACAGAAACTTCTGGTTATGCTATAAATATTATCTTAGGTGCTGGTCAATATAAGAAACATTTATCTAAGGGTGGAATTGAAATATTCCAAAATATGTTTGATAAACTTGCTGCATCTAAAAAAGTTATATTTATATTAGTAGATGACTATGATAAATTAAGAACTTTAAAACTTGAAAGTTGGTTTAATACTGTTAATACTGGTAAAGGTATTTGGTTAGGTAGTGGTTCTACATTTAGTAGTCAAAGCTTAATTTCATCTAATGAATTAACTCAAGATGATAAGAAATATGATTATGAAGGTCTTGCTTATAAAGTTGTTGATTCTAAATATACAGTTATTAAGACTATGTTGGATGGTGATGAATAATGGAATACAAAGTTTTAGTACAATTATATGTTCCTGAAATAGAACAAAGTTTTGAAATGTATATTCCTGTTAATAAAAGTGTTAGTCAAGTTATATTTATTATGAATAAAGTTATTAATGATATAACACTTGGATCTTATCCAATTAAAGGTAAATTAAACTTATATAATAGAAGAAATAATAATAAGTATTCTTATGAAACTGTTATAAGAGATACTGATATTAAGAATGGAACTGAATTAGTTATATATTAAAAAAGCACATTGTGCTTTTTTTGATTGTAAAAAATGTGTAAAAAAATTATTGATTTTGTTGACCAATATTTTTATAAGTTATATGATGTAAATAGAGTATAGAGGGTTTATACTCCTGTAAATGTATGAAAGGAGATAACATGAGTTCCAAGAATGATTTCGTTGGTGGTATTCATGAAGAAGATTTAGGTTCTCTAGCAATGGAGATTCTTGATTATTCAGAAAGAATTACTACGATACTTGATGATATCGATAAGAAGTTTGAATCTCTACATCAATATTATGATTCCGAAAGTTATGTTAAATTTATGGAATCATATAATGAATTTAGATTAAACTATGGTGTTATTAAATCAAATGTTGTTTCATATTCAGATGATTTAATAAGATTGATATCTAAGATGAATGAAGGCATGGACAGTGTTATTGATCTATTCAATACGTTTACTGAGGAAAGAAAGTCAAAAGCTAAAGAAATTAATTAAGGAGGTGCTTTAAATGGCTTTAAAAATCGAAGGAGCTACATTAGGTTATGATGCTAATAATGTAGAAGCTGCATTCCAAAGTTTAAATGAAAAAGTAATTCAAGATACTATTGATAAACTTAATCAAGATCTTGAAAAATTAAGAACTGCAGTTGATAATGTTTGGGTAGGACAATCTGCTGAACAATTTAAAACAAATATGGAACATGATGCAAATGAAATTTCTAGATGTTTACAAGAAACAAGAGATGTTCTTAGAACAGAATTAAACGAAATTGTTAACAAGATGGATGAAGTTGATCAAAATCTTGTTGCAGGAAGGGAGTAATTAATTTATGTCAATTCAAAGTGCATGGGGAAACTTTAAGGCTAATGCTTTAAATGATTTAGAATCTTTAATTAATGGAGCTAAGACTCAACTTCAAAATATCGTTGGTGGTTTATCTACTAAAATGTCTAACTTATGGGACGGTGGATTTGCTGGTATCGACGAAGCAAATTTAGGAACATTAAAAGAAGCTTTAGAAACTTATTGTTCTGAAATCGATTCTATTATTATGGGATTTGATCAAACAACAAATTTAGATGTAGCATATAAAGGTGCTATCAATGAAGCTGCAAATGATTTTGTAGATGCTGTTAAAGAAATCTTAACTGCTTATGTTTCTACAATGAGAAGAAACATTGCTGATGCTGATTTAGCATTCCAAAATTATGCTCAAGCTGCTCAAAGCATCGCTCAAGATGTTAGAACAGATGCTGCTGATATTCGTTCAGAAGCTCAAAAAATTAGATTAGATTAATTTTTTAAATAAAGGAGGAGTTTTAGATGCCATCTACTATACCGGCATGTTATGCACAAATTAGACAATTTGAAGCATTATCAAAAAATATTGATTCAGTTGTTAAATCATTAAATGCTTGTGATTCTAAATTTTCTAATTTAGATAAAACATTAGATGCTAATTATAATGTGAATAACGATGTAACACCGGTTTATCATAAATTAAAAGATTTAGATGGTGATATATCTGAAGCTTCTAATTATTTAAAAAATTCTGTTGTTCCTGCTATAAATAGTGCTATTAATGCATTATATAGAAGAATTCAAGAAATCAGAGAAAGAGAAGAGAGAGAAGCTGCTGAAGCTCTTTCTAGATCTTAGTTTGGTGGTGTATTATGGCTTCATTAAAACATGCTGATACTAAAGAGATAAGAGAATTAGCTAATGAGATTGTTGTTTTAGCTAATGATTATCAAGAAGAAGTTTTAAGTTTATTTAGAAGGTTTGCTAATGTACCAACAATTACTAAAGAGTGGGTTGGAGATCAAGCGGAATATTATTTTGATACTATTTCATTTGAAAAAGCTGATTTTGATTATGTAGGTGATGGCATTAAAGCATATGCTAATAAATTAATAAGTGATTGTGAAAGTATTGAAGGTACAATAGATAGAGTAATTAAAGAGGAAAACGATGACAAGAATTAATTATGTTGAAAATGGAATTTATACTTTATGTACTGATGATGTAGAAAGTATTTCTAAGAATCTTAAGAATGCTCTTTCTAGTGCATCTAGTTTCTCATGTCCATCATGGTTTTCTCAAAGATCATATGTTATGTCATTTGATAATAAAGTTAAAGATTTTATTGATGAATTTGATGAATGTGATGATAATTTAAAATATGCTGATAGAGAATATGAAGATGTTACTGAAACAATGACTCAAGATGTTAAAGCTTTAACTACAACTGTATTAAAAGAAAGAGAAAGAATGATAGTTTAATAACTATCTTTTTTTATGTTATAATTTATATGGTGAAGTATATGAATATACATGATGAATTATTTAAATTAATAGATAATAAATATAAGTCTTTTAATAGTAAATTAATACCATCTGTTGACAAAGATACTATATTAGGTGTTAGAATACCTGAACTTAGAAAACTTGTTAAGAAAATGAGTGAAGATGATAAAATATCGTTTATTAATACTTTACCTCATAAGTATCATGAAGAATATATTATGCATTCTATAATATTATGTGATTATAAAAATATTGATTTATTGTTTAAAGATTTAGAAATATTTTTACCATATATAAATAGTTGGGATGTAACTGATATATTAAAGCCAAATATATTTAAGAAGAATATTAATACTTTATATAATAAAATATTAATGTGGATTAATAGTGAACATGAGTATACAGTAAGATATGCTTTAGTTTGTTTACTTACATATTTTGTAGATGATGAATTTAATGAAGAAACTTTATATATAGTTAGTAAAATAAATAGAGAAGAATATTATATTAATATTGCTATTGCATGGTATTATAGTTTTACTTTAATTAAACAATATGATAGTGCAATTAAAATATTTGAAAACAAGATTCTTAATAAATGGATACATAATAAATCTATACAAAAAGCTATTGAGAGTTATAGAATTAGTGATGAAAGAAAAGAATATTTAAAAAGTTTAAGAATAAAGTAGGTGTTTTATGATATATAAAAGTATCGATGAATTGAAAGAAGCGTATAAAAAAGAAAAGAAAGAATCTTCTCATGAATTAGATAAACAATTAGGTGAAAATGGTAAAAAGAAAAAGAAACTTTTCTTAATAATATTGTTATCTTATTTGTTTATATTTTTATTAGTTAGATTTACTATTAAAGAAATTTTATTTGTTGTTGGTAGTTATCAAGGTACTCCATTATATAAAGTATATGTAAATAGTAATCATGTAGAAAATTGTTATAGTAGTATTCAAAGATATCCTATATTACCTGGTATATTTAATCTTGGATTTGGTGATTATGGATGTTATAGTGGTAAAGCTGAACTTAATGTTCACGGTGAATATGAAGTTATAAGTGGTGAAAAAGTTGTATTACAAATAGATGCTTTTGATTGTTATACAGATCCTAAATATCATAAGAATAGCCGTATTAAATGTAATGATAAGAGAAAACATATTAGAGAACTTAATGATAGGGAATATGAAATGATGATTATTATCCCTGGTAGAGATTATGAAGAAATATATGAAGGAGAATATGTAAGTGATATTACTGAATATTTAAATAAAAAAGGTTCATATTTAATTAGGCTTACTGATAAGTATGGACTTACTACTACTGATTTTGAAATAAGACTTAGTGTTAAGTAATGTAAAAATAATTGTTAATAATTTGTTAAATAATGTAATATAGTTTACATAGTAATAATTTATTGATTTTTTAAATAAAATGTGTTAAAATCAATTGTAATTAATTGTGAAGGAAAGAAAAAGTATCTGAATTCAAAGAGAGTTAGTGTTTGGTGAAAACTAATAAGGAGGGTATTTTCGAATGGGTCTGGAGTTAAATCGTTAATCGCGTTAAGATATTAAGTGCATGATAAGTCATGAATTAAGGTGGTACCACGGGTAATATCTCGTCCTTAGTTTATGACTTTTTTTATTTAAGGAGGAAAAATTATGGAAAAGGAAAAATTTTATATAACAACACCTATATATTATCCAAGTGCTGAATTTCATATAGGACATTGTTATACTACAATTATTGCAGATGCAATAGCTCGTTATAAAAGATTAAAAGGTTATGATGTGTTTTTTCAAACTGGTACTGATGAACATGGTCAAAAAATTGAAAAGAAAGCTATGGATAAGGGAGTTACTCCAAAAGAGTATATTGATCCAATAATTGATAATGCTAAAGATTTATGGAAGAGTCTTGGAATAACTTATGATTACTTTATTCGTACTACTGATGAAGATCATAAGGCTAGAGTACAAGAAATCTTTAAGAAGATGTATGATAATGGAGATATTTATAAAGGTGAATATAAAGGTCTTTATTGTACACCTTGTGAATCTTTCTGGACTGAAAGTCAATTAGATGAAAATGGAATGTGTCCTGATTGTCATAGAGAAGTTCATGAAGTAAGTGAAGAAGCATATTTCTTTAAATTATCTAAATATCAAAAGAAACTTGAAGAATATTATGAAAGTCATCCTGATTTTATTCAACCAGTTTCTCGTAAAAATGAAATGTTAAATAATTTCATTAAACCTGGTCTTGAAGATTTATGTGTATCTCGTACATCATTTAAATGGGGAGTACCTGTTAGTTTTGATGAAGGTCATGTTGTATATGTATGGGTAGATGCTTTATCTAACTATATTACATCTTTAGGATATCCTGATGAAAGTAATGAATTATTTAAAAAGTATTGGCCAGCTGATATACATTTAGTTGGTAAAGAAATAGTAAGATTTCACACTATTATTTGGCCTGCAATGTTAATGAGTTTAAATTTACCACTTCCTAAACAAGTATTTGGACACGGGTGGTTAATTATAGATGGTGGTAAAATATCTAAATCTGTAGGTAATTATAAAGATCCTAGAGAATATATTGATACTTATGGTGTAGATGCTGTTAGATATTTTGCTTTAAGAGAAGTTCCTTTTGGAAATGATGGTAATTTCTCTGAAGAAGCTTTAATATCTAGAACTAATGCTGATTTAGTTAATACTTTAGGAAACTTAGTTAATCGTACTATTGCGATGAGTAAGAAATATTTTGATTCAGTTGTTGAAAATAAAAAAGTTAATGAAGAAATTGATGATACTCTTATTAGTTATTCTAAGATTTTACCTGATATAGTTGATAATAAGATTAATGCATTAAAAATAAATGAAGCTTTAGAAGATATATTTGAATTATTAAAGAGAAGTAATAAATATATTGATGAAACAACACCTTGGGTTTTAGCTAAAGATGAAAATAGTACAGATAGACTTAAAACAGTATTATATAATTTAATTGAAAGTATTCGTATAAGTACAATCTTATTAAGACCATTTATATCTGATACTTGTGATAGAATATTTAATATGTTAAATACTGATTTAAAAGAATTTACTGATTTAGAATTTGGATTACTTCCAGATAATCATAAATTAAATGAAGCAGAGATACTATTTAATAGAATTGAAACTAAATAAACTATGTAGAAAATACATAGTTTTTTTTGTATAATAAATTCATGAAAAATATTGTATTAAATAAAGATAGTAATTTTTTAAAATTAGTTGGTATTATAACTATGCTTATAGATCATATTGGGTGTATTCTTTTTCCTCATGTGATTATATTTAGAATTATTGGTAGAATAGCATTTCCTTTATTTTGTTATACTACTTTAATAGGTTATTATCATACTAAAAATGTATGGAAATATATATTGAGATTATTAGTTATAGGTATTATTTCTCAACCAATATATATGATTGCATTTGATAAGATGACACTTAATATAATGTTTACTTTAATATTTGTATTACTTTTATATTATTCTCTTGGTAAAAAGAAATGGTATATGATACCTTTTATAGTTATTTTTTCATTCTTATTTAAATTAGAGTATTCTGCTACATATATGTTTTTAGTACCTATGTTTTATTATTTTTCATCTAATAAGTTTATTACTATTATATATACATTAACTTTTTATTTTAGTTATGCAATTAGTGAGACAATTAATCCTATAACATTTATTCCTACATGTGTAACAGCATTCGCATGTTTATATTTACCATTTGTATTAATTAATACAAATCTTAAAATAAAGTTAAATAAATACTTCTTTTATTTATTTTATCCAATTCATATCTTGATTTTATTTATTATTAAGAGTATTATGTAAATAAATTATTTTAAGGAGGGTATATATGGAAAGTAGAAAAATAATTGATTTACACACTCATACTTGTTTTTCAGATGGAGATTTAACTCCTAATCAGTTAGTTACTAGAGCACATAATTTAAATCTTAGTGATGTAGCTATAACTGATCATGATACCTTACTTGGTGTACAAGCTCTTGATAGAAGTGAAGTTCCATCTGATATTAATGTTGTTGATGGGATTGAATTAACTGCGAAAGTTAGTAAAGGAAGAATGCATATTTTGGGATTAGGTCTTGATATTTATGATCCTAAATTAAATGGTAAGATGGAGGAATTACAAAATAATAGTTTATATTCTGTTATATCTTATATTAATCAATTAAAGAAAGATTATGGTATTATTTTTAGTACTGAAGATATTAGAAGTATACTTAATACTAATAAGAATATAGGTAGACCTGATTTAGCATTATTATGTGTTAAATATGGATATGCTACTGACGTTAATGATGCTTTTGAAAAGTATTTAATTGATGTATATAAAAAGGTTAGACCTAGTAATAAAGGACTTACTTATGCGGATTGTTTAAAATTAATAAATGATGCTGGTGGAGTAGCTGTTTTAGCTCATCCTCATTCTTTAGAGTTAAGTGATTTAGAATTATATAAACTATTAAGAGATATGATAGATTTAGGTCTTAAAGGAATTGAAGTATTTCATTCAAATCATTCAGAAGAAGAAATGAAAAAATATTTTGAAATGTCACAGGAATTAGGTTTACTATATAGTGGTGGTAGTGACTATCATGGAGTTAGTGTAAAACCTGATATTGAACTTGGTGTTGGAAGAGGAAATATATTGATTAAAAAACTTAGTGTTTTAGATTATTTAAAGAATAGATAAATTCTATTCTTTTTTTAATTTTTATGATATGATATTTTATAGTAGGAGAGATATATGAAGAGCTCTAGGAAAAAAGAAGAAAAGATAGAATTTATAGATTTAACTGGTGACTTAAAAGAAAATAAGATAATATCTGCTGTAATAGGTATTCTTTTTGTCATGATTATAGCTATAGTTTTACTTTGTTATTTTACTGTTCCTCAAAATAAGAGTGGATATGTCTTTAATATAGATATTAATAAAGATGGAGTACCTGATTTAAATTTAGATTTTGATTCAGGTAAATGTGTTGTTAATTGTAGTGTTGATTATAAAAAGCCATTAACTAATATAGATTATCTTGGTAGTAAAATTGCTATGTTTAATATAGATAATGATGAAGATGGAAAAGAAGATGTTAATTTTATTAATCAAGATGTTAATGAAGATGGTATTTGTGATATAAATTGTGACACTAATGATGATGGATGGCCTAATACTAATATTGATTTAGATGGGGATGGAAAAGTAGATATTAATAGAGATATTAATAATGATGGAAGTTGTGACTTTAATTGTGATATTAATAGTGATACTGTTAGTGAAGTAAATATTGATCTTGATGATGATTTAACATGTGATATAAATTGTGATACTGATGGGGATAAAATTCCTAATATTAATATTAGTCATGGTAAGATGAATACTAAAGTATTTAATGTTGATACAAATAATGATAAAAAAGAAGATGAAAATCTTATTAATCAAGATATTGATTCAGATGGTATTTGTGACATAAATTGTGATGTTGATAAAGATGGATTTGTTGATATAAATATTGATATTAATGGTGATAAAAAAATAGATATAGATCACGATATAGATGGTGACTTTAAAGAAGACATTAACTGTGATAAAAATCTTGATGGAGTAGCTGATTATAATATTGATAAGAATCGTGATTTAATTTGTGATATAAATTGTGATAAAGATAATGATGGCAAAATTGATTACAATATAGATGTTAATAATGATAATAAAGCTGATTATAATATTGATTCTAATAATGATAAAGAAGCTGATAAAAAGTTAATTAATCAAGATAATAATTCAGATGGTGTATGTGATGTAAACTGTGATATTAATGAAGACTATATGCCTGATATTAATATGGATATTAATGTGGATAATAAACCTGATTTAAATATTGATACTAACAATGACAAATTATGTGATTTAAACTGTGATACTGATAGTGATTTAAAATGTAATATAAATTGTGATTATAATAAAGATGGTAAAGCAGAAATTAACATTGATCTTGATAATGATAATGTATGTGATATAAATTGTGACACTACAGGTGATAAGAAATGTAATGTTAATTGTGATACTAATTCTGATTTAGTTGCTGATAAAAATATAGATAATAATTCAGATGGTAAATGTGATTTAAATTGTTATATAAATAAAGATAAGTTATGTGACATAAATTGCGATTATAATAAAGATAATATTTGTGACATAAATTGTGATATTAATGGTGACTTAAAGGCTGACTTAAATATTGATAAGAATAAAGATAAGAAGTGCGATATAAATTGTGACACAGATGCTGACAAAATATGTGATAGTAAATGTGATACTAATAATGATAATAAATGTGATACTAATTGTAGTAGTACACATCTAGATACTGTTTATATTAATGAAAATAGTGAATATATAATTAATTTTACTAATAGTAAGACATATAAAAAGAATAGTATTGCTCCTGGATGGGTTGGTACTAAAACATTTAAGATTGTTAATAATACTGATAGTGTTAAAAGATTTAATTTATCTTTTATAAATGTTAATAATACATATACTAAAGTAAATGATTTATATTATAGTGTAACAAGAGATGGATCTGTAATGGTTGAAGATGGCAGAGTACCTTATGAAAATACTAATATTATTGATTCAATCATTATACCTTCTAAGACAACTTATAAGTTTGTATTTAAATTTGAATTTAGAAAAACAGAAGAAAATCAGGATATAGATAAGGGCAAGGTATTTGATGCCAAAATCAAAATAATGGTTAAATAACTTGAAAAAAATAATTTTTGTTGTTAAAATTAATATAGTAATAGGAGGCGACATTTATGGAAGGTAAAGGTCAAACTATATTTTTATCTATAATTGGTATTGCTACTTTATTAGTTGCTATTATTGGAGCTACATTTGCATGGTTTAGTATTACTGTTCAAGGGAATGAAGAAGCAAATAAGATAGTTGTTAATACAGCAACACTTGGTACAGTTAGTTTTGAGGATGGAAGTGAGATAGCTTTAAATAATATTTATCCAACATTAACTCCAACTACTAAAACATTTAAAATATTTAATGCTCAAGAAGGAGCAACAGAAACAATTAAATATAATATATATTTAGAAGTAGCTAATAATACATTAACTCCTTATGCTGATGGATATTTTACTCATTCATTAACAGGTGTTTCAAGTAATAATGGTGCTGTAGCTACTGTATTAAATGAAGAAGAAGTTCCTACAACAAAAACATTAATAGGTACTGGTACTTTAAATGGTACTGATACTCATACATATACATATTCAATTATATTTAAAGAGAGTGGACTTAATCAAAATGCTGCTCAAGGAAAAACATTCTCTGGTAAAATTCAAGTTGAATTAGTAAATGAATAAATTAGAAAAGTAGACATTCTACTTTTTTATTTTGCTTGTATAAAGATACTCTTTTTGATAAAATTTATATAGAGTAAAGGAGTTTTAATATGGTAGAAAAAGAACTTAGAAGAAACATAATTACATATGCTATTATATTTTGTTTGTTATGTATTACCTTTATTGGAACTACTTATTCTTATTATAATTTTACAGTAGATGAAAATGAAGAAAATAGTGTACTTATTAAAAGTGCAAGTATGTTGCTTAGATTTGAAGAAGGTAATTCGTTAAATGTAAATAATATTATTCCTGGTATGGAAGATGAATATGTTTTCTCTATTGAAAATTATAGTGATGATACTGTTGGTAAATATAAGATTATTTTAGAAGTAGAAGAATCTTTAACAGATAAATTAGAAGAAAACTTTGTGTATGAATTAGTGGGTGAAAGTAGTACTAAAAGTGATAAATCATATTTAGATATAGATGAAACTATGATACCTATTAGTGATAGTGAACTTGGTGTTGCTTCTATACCTGTTAATACTATTCATACTTATAAATTAAAAATTAAATTAAAAGATAATAATAAGAATCAAAATTATTTAGCTGGTAAAAACTTTATTTCAAGAATTAAAGTTGAATGTGTTTATAATTAGTGGTGAATTATGGAAGAAGATAAAAGTATAAAGAAAAAGAAAGTTATTAGAAAATTATCTAAGATATTAAGTAATATTGTATTAACTATATTATCTTTAATAGCTTTGTTTTTAGTTGCTTATATCGTTACTAAAAAGATATCTGAAAGTAAAGGTGTTAATCCTCCTTTTGGTCTTTATACTATTATAAGTCCTAGTATGACACCTAATATTAATGTTTATGATGTTGTATTTGTAGTAAAAACAAATACTGATAAAATTGAGAAAGATGATGTAATTACATTTTATTCAACAAATGCATTTTTTGGTGGTACTCCAATAACACATAGAGTTAATGAAGTTATTTATAGTGAAGATGGAAGTTATGTTTTTCAAACTAAAGGAGATGCTAATAAAAAAGTAGATACTGAAAAAGCATTACCTGAGAATGTAATAGGTAAAGTTATTTTTGTTATTCCACAACTTGGTAGACTTCAATTCTTTTTAGCAAGTAAAGGTGGATGGTTTATAGGAATTATGATTCCTGCTTTAGCTATTATTGCTTATGATATTTATAAAATATTTAGATTAGTATTATTAAGAAAGAAAATAGTTAGTTTAGAAAATAAAAATGGAAATATATAGGGTGGTGTAGTATGAATGTATTAGGTATATGTAGTAGTTCTGCTGTATTAAATGTAATATTTATAGTAAAACAAGTTATTATGATTATAAGTGTGGTTGTACCAATAACTTTACTTATTATTGTAATGGTTGATTTTATGAAAGCAATTAATTCCGGAGATCAGGATGGATTAAAGAAAGCTAGTGATATTGCTGTTAAAAGATGTATAGCTTGTGTAATTATATTTATGATTCCAACATTTGTAAATGTACTTACTAGAGTAAGTCCTGGTAATAGTGAATATAAAACATGTATGGAAAGTGCAACAATGGAATATATTTCTCAAAGAAGAGCAGAAGAAAAAGAAGCTGAAAGACTTTCTATAGAAGCATATAAAGCTGCTAATCAAGAAAAAGCAGATGACTATGCAGAAAGTCATCCTGAAAATAATGGTAATAATGGTGGAAATAATCCTGGTACAAGTGGTAATGGAGATTCATCAAATTATAAAGATGGAAGTACTGTTACTACTAATAATATTGTTACTATAAATACTACTGATATTGGATGTACTTTATATTATTCAGATCATTCAACTACATTTGATTCATTAAGAGTTAATAGTGAAATATCTAGTCAAATGCATGGTATTTTAACTAATTTATGTACTTATAGAAATCAAAATAGTGATATGATTCCTAGACTTGAAACTGCTGGTGCTTATGTAGGAAAAAGTGGTTATCATGGAAAAGGTTTAGCAATAGATTTATTTAATTTATGGGAATTTAAAATGAATGGTAAAACATATACTCCATATGCATTATATGGTGGTACCAGTGGTGAACTAGCATGGACTAGATATAATGATTTTGTATGTGAAGTGTGTAATGGTCAAGAGAATTGTAAATATAATATTAATTATGTAATTTATGAACAATACTTTAAGAATAATGGATGGTGTTGGGGAGGTAATTGGGGAACTAATTATTTTGATCCAATGCATTACGAATTAACTAATGGTCCTTGTTCAACATCAAATAAAAGAAAGATATCTTGTTAGGAGGGAACATGAAGAAAATATTATTGTGTTTAATGTTAATATTTATGACATGTGGTTGTTCTAATGAAGTGTTTATTACTTTTGATGAAGATACTATTGATATAAATGGTATTTCTGAGTTTACTACTAAAGAATATAAAAAAACTATGAGTATTTATTCTCCTGAAATAAGTGAAGATATCAGTAATGATGATTTAAAAGATGTTATAAAAGATTATTCTGAAACTTTATCTATACCTGCATTTATTGAAGGTGAAGGAAAAGAATTTACTACTAAATTAACAGAAGATAGTAAATATAAATTAACTGTTGATTATTCATATAATTATGACAACTTTAAAGATAATTATATACTTAATAGATGTTTTACTTATTTTAACTTTACTGAAGATAAAGATACTTATTATTTTAAAGCAAGTGGTAATTATTCTTGTCCATATGATAATGTTAAAGTAGTAATAGCTGCGCCATATAGAATGTTAAATAATAATTCAACTAGTTATGAAGATGATGTTTATTCTTGGAATATAGAAGATACTAATAATGATGTATATTTTGCTATATCAAAAGAAGAGATTAAAACAAGTGGGATTAGTTTCTTATATATAGTAGCAGGTATTGTAATATTTATTCTAATTGGAGTTATACTTTCTTTTAGACAAAAATATAAATAAAAGCTTTAAAAGCTTTTATTTTTTTATTAACTTATATAAACCAATAGATATTATTAATAATAAAGTTATACCACTCATTACAATATCTAAATTAAATATTTGCATTCCATATAATATAAGATGACCTAAACCTTCTTTTGATGTTAGAAATTCTCCCATAATAACACCAACTAAACAAAGTGATAAATTTATTTTTAAAGTATTTATTATTGTTTCTTTACTTTGAGGTATTATTAAATAAAATAATATATTTAATTTAGATGCATTAAAAGTTTTTAATAG
Organism: Bacilli bacterium; assembly: GCA_045535005.1. Classification (GTDB taxonomy): domain Bacteria; phylum Bacillota_I; class Bacilli_A; order RF39; family UBA660; genus CAG-1000. The sequence continues at coordinate 2,256 of JAZSKU010000028.1, read as the reverse complement.
TTTTATTTTTGATTTATCTGTTTTATTAAATCCATCTAATATATTTTGTATACTTACTATTATAGATATTAGTATAGCCATTGTTATGATACTTTTTTGATTAGCTCCTAACCATATAATTAATAATGGGCCAAGAGCTACTTTAGGAAGAGAAGAGAGTACTATTAAATATGGATCAAATACTTTTTGTAAGAATTTATTGCTATATAATATAATTGCTATTATGAATGAAATAATTGATGTTAATACAAATGAAATAATAGTTTCCTTTAAAGTTATATAGATATGATTAAATAAGTTATTATCAATATATAAATTATATATAGTATTTATTATCTTTTTAGGAGAACTTGTTATAAAAGAATTAATAATGTTTTTATCTGATAATATTTGCCATAATAATATAATGGATATAAGTATAAAAATTTGAGTTATAAATATAAGATATTTATTTATCTTGTATTTTTTTATATATTCTTTTTGTTCTTTACTCATGTTGATTCCTATTAATTATTTTAATAACTGAAGATGGTCTTTTTGATAATACAATAATTTTATTACATAAATATTTTGCTTCTTCAATATCATGAGTTACGATTAACATAGTTATATTTTCTTCTTTAAGTATTTTATATACATCATCTCTTACTTGTAATTTAGTTTCATAATCAAGTGCAGAAAAAGGTTCATCAAGTAACAATAAATCTGGTTTAATTGCTAAAGTTCTTATGAGTGATAATCTTTGTTTCATACCACCAGATAGTGAAGTAGGGTAGTTATCTTTAAATGAATATAAATTATATTTTTTAAGTAATTTTTCTACATAATTTATATTATCTTTGTTTAATGATTTTGTTATTTTAAGACCAAGTATAGCATTTTGATAAACAGTTAACCATGGAAATAATGTATCTTCTTGAAACATATATCCAATTTTAATATTATCTTTTATTATTACTTGTCCATCATAATTTTTATCTTGATTGGATATTATATTTAATATACTACTTTTACCACATCCGGATGGACCTATAAGTGCCACAAAATCATTTTTATTTATACTAAAATTTATATTATTTAGAACATCTATTTCATTAGTTAATGTGTGATACTTTTTATATAAAGATTTAACTTCTAATATTTTAGTTGAATTCATTAGTAGTTAATAAACTTATATCAATCTTTTCTTTAATAGTATTTCCATATAACATAATATCTTGTAATTTATTAAAATCATTTATATTTATATAAGTATTTGGATACCATGAATCTTGTGATTTATATCTATCTATTAGTTTAATAAGATCTTCTAATGATGTTTCTTTAAATTGATTTTGTATTACTTTAGCTATTGTTTCACTATCATTGTTTTTAACAAATTCAATTCCTTTATTTAATGCTTTATTAAACTTTTTTATAGTACTTTTATTATTTTTAATATATTCTTCTTTAGCATAAAAAGTTGTGTATGGAATGTTTTCTGTTAAGTTACCAAGAGATGCTAAAACACATCCATAATTATTCTTTTCTAACATTAATGCATTAGGTTCAAATAAGTTAACAAAGTCTCCTTGTTTTGAAATATATGAACTACTTAAAGAAGCAAATTCTACAGAAGTATCAATGTTAACATCTTGTTCACTAATACCATTTTTATATAAAGCATATTTAAACATTAATAAAGGCATGCCTCCAGTTCTACCTGCTAAAATTGTTTTACCTTTTAAATCATTTAATGAAAAATTATCTTTTAATGAACAGTCTCCTATTATAAATTGCCCATCTTTCTTAGTTAATGAAGCAAAAGATATTAATTTTTGCTTAGAATTATTATAAATATATATTGTTGCTTCTGGTCCAGAAAAACCTATATCTACATCTCCTGATAATACTGAAGATGCAACTTTGTCTGCTCCTGGAGTTAACAAAACTTCTATGTTCAAACCTTCTTCTTTAAAATACTCTTTTTCTAGAGATACATACCATGGAGTATAAAAGATAGAGTGGGTTACTTCAGATACTCTTAAGGTGTTTTCTTTTTGTTTTGGTATTAAAAGTATTATTGATAGTAATATAAGTATAAAAATAATAATTATTTTTTTCATAAAACCTCTCTTTCATATTTAATATATTCTTTTTATATTTTTGTGTGATTTAACTTTAAAAATATTTTTTTAAGAGTATAATTAAAAATAGAAAGGAAAGGGTAAAGATATGAAAAGAATTTTTAGTGGAATTGTATTTGTTTTATTTATG
>JAZSKU010000080.1:0-1671 GCA_045535005.1 Bacilli bacterium | reverse complement strand
GAAAAAGTATTTATGAATCTTACTGGAGCAAACAATGATAAAACTAATTAACAATGAATTATTAAAAATAGGATATATTAAGTTATTAACACACATTTTATTATTTATATTAACAATAATTATTATGCATTATCTTGACATAAATATAAGTGATAAAATATATGAAATAATACCATTTATTGGAGTAGATTTATGTATTTTATTCGGAGGTATCATGTCAAATGAATATCAATCAGGTACGATAAGAATATATTTAACAAAACCCCATTCTAGAACTAAAATATTAACTTCAAAGTTATTAACAATGATTTTTTACACACTTATATTAACAATCGTAGTGTTAATAACTTGTATACTTTTCACTAACAATGTAAATATAGTATCTTATTTTGTACAAATAGTACCTTTATTATTGATTTGTATACTTATTTTATTTTTATCAAGTATCTTTAAAAATCCAGGTACAACCATATCAATAAGTATTGTCCTTCTTTTTACAGCACAACTCATAACAGAATTATTTTTACTTATTGATTTTACTATTGTTGAGTATACATTCTTACCATATTTAGATTTTAATTTATTTAACGATGAATTACTCATAAAAGCAATGAACTTAAATTATGATATTAATCTATCAATAAATAGGGGAATAATTATAAATATTTTATATTCAATCATTTTTTACATCTTAACAATTTACTTATTCAATAAAAAGGATATTAAATATTAATATCCTTTACTTTTATAATAATCTAATAATTCTTTAAATCTAGTGTAGTGTACAACTTCTCTTTGTCTTAAAAAACTAAGAGGTGCTAAAATACTTTCATCATCTGTTAAATCCATTAAGTTTTCATAAGTCGCTCTAGCTTTTTCTTCAGCAGCTAAATCTTCTTGTAAATCAACAATAGGGTTACCAGTAGAAGCAATATAAGCAGCAGTATATGGAACACCATTTTGATCAAATGGATATAATCCTTTATTATGAGATACATACCATCCATCTAAATTATGTTTCTTAAGTTCATCAATAGAAGCATCCTTAATTAATTGATTTATCATCGTACATATCATCTCAACATGACCAAGTTCTTCAGTACCAATATCACTAAGTAGTGCTTTCCCTTTATCATCAGGCATACTAAATCTTTGAGTTAAATATCTTAAAGAGGCACTAAGTTCACCATCAGGACCACCAAATTGACTTACTAAAAGTTTAGCCATTTTTAAATCTTTCTTTTTAATATTAACAGGATATTCTAAAGTTTTCTCATATTTAAACATTATTTACCTCCTTTATCCCAAGGCCATGGATTACTTATCCAATCAAAAGTATTAGTGTTATCCATATCATTTAAAAGAAGAGGACTATATTTCTTATTATATTCACTTTTTAATTTAGAAAGAGCCATATTATATTCATTAAACTTATTTAACATCTCTTTATCATTTGGATGAACATCTAAGTATAAATTTAAATCCTTAACAGCAAAACAATACATCTGTATCTTATATAATAATTCATCACGAACATTATTAACTTTTAATTTATATACATGATTCTTATATATAGAATAAATATTCTTAAACATATTACCTTTATTAAAACCTTCACTTAATGTATATAAATTATCACCCCTAAAATTAATATTTTCTATATTAATCTTA
>JAZSKU010000026.1:0-3142 GCA_045535005.1 Bacilli bacterium | reverse complement strand
TACTTGTATCACCATAATCACCAAATGGCCCTATAATCTCCGCACTTCTTCCTGTAACACCGGTGATAAAGTATTTAGGTGTTGAATATGGGCTATATACTTTCTTACCATCATAATATTTATAATATCTTACTTTATAATAATAACCTTTTTTAAATCCAGGAGTTAATGTAGTAACATTATCAGGTCCATCATATACTTTAGTATATTTTCCACTCTTAGATGTAGCTCTATATACTTGATATCCATCTATTTCATCATCATAATCTTGACCCAAAATAACTTTATTAAATTCATATGGAAGAATACTTAATTCAGGAGTTACACTTGCTTTTGCTTCAGAAATACATTCTCCAAAATTTGGATGAGCAGTCATACCTTCTACACCATCAATTGTTAATAATGCTTTATAATAATATGTTTTATTCATATGTAAATCAGTAGATTCAAGTTCTAAATTACAAGTTCCCCAATCATCTATACTTTCACATTTACCATCATAAATTGTTTTCCATCCACCAGTTTTTGATAATGAACGATAAACTTTAATATTATAATTGTCATTTTTGTTTAATGTTTCATAAACTAATATTTCAAGATTGTGAGTATGAAATACCTCATTTGTAATATATACATCAACCCAACTTGGTCTTACAGTAATAGTATATTCATCAGTGAAATCACTATATTGTCTACCCAAACTATTATCGGCATAAGCTCTCATAACATAAGTATGAACATCACCTAAATTTAAATCTTCATGCCAATAACTCCCATATTCATCATCAACTAACAAATGTTTTTCACCGTTAATTACTTCATAAATTTCATATGATGAAGCACCTGGAACATAATCTTCTTTTAATCCTACAAAAATAGCTTTATCCATGCTCATTGCACTCATTTCAGGTTTATTTATTTTAGGAACAACCTCAAATACTTCAGTATAATTACCATACTTACGAGTTCCATTAACAGTTCTATAAGCACGAATCTTATAATAATATGTTCTACCAGTTGTTAAACTATTATTATAATATGTTGTTTTAGTAGTTCTAGTAAGTCTTTCCCAAGAATCATCTTCACCAGTTAAACTTCTATAAATTTCATATCCACTAGCACCTAATGGTTTCTTAGTAATAGCTACCTTTACACTATCATAATCATAACTAGTTACACTTACTATTGGAGTACCTACTCTAGAATAAGTACTCTTATAACTACTATAACTACTATAGTATTTAGTTCCACTTATAGTTCTATAAGCTTTAACTTTATAATAATATGTTTTACCTGTTGTTCTACTCTTATCTAAATAACTTAAAGATGTAGTAGTTTTAATTAATGAATATTTTCCATTCTTAGAAGTAGCTCTATAAATATTATATCCTGTTGCTCCTTCAACCTTATCATAACTTACTTTAATAGTATTATAATTATAAGAAGAAACAGTAACATTTGGTTTTAATAATACAGATTTACCACTCTTATAAGATGAATATTTAGAATAAATTTTAGAATCACCATCATCATAATATGCTCTTACTTTATAATAATAAGTATATTTTAAACTAGCAGCACCATCAGTAAATTCAGTAGTATCTGATGTACCAATTAATTTATAACCAGAAGTCTTTTTAGTACTTCTATAAATTTGATATCCAGTAGCACCTTCTACTTCATCATAAGTTAATTTAACTGTATTATAAGTAATACCATTAGTAACTAAATTTTTAACACTATAAGTTTTAAATGCATCATCTACAGCATTAACATCAAAATATCTAGTTTCTTCAGCGCCATAATATCCTTCGCCATAATTTTCATCAAGGCCTTCTTCTATTACTTCTAAGAAAACACCTGTTCTTTTTGTGTTCTTAACTTTTACATCTACAGTAATGCCATCATTTAATTCTTTACCAGTATATTTTACAATTGGTAGTTGATCTATAGAGATACCCATTTCAAATATAGACACATCATAAACAGTATCTTCATCAAAATTATAACCTTTAAGATTAAACTTTAATTCTTTACTAGCAGCAACACCACTATTAGTAATATCATTACCATATTTATCAGTAAAACTATACTTTATAAATTGAACAAACGCATCATACTCATGATCTAATTTATATGTTTTACTAGTAACTTTATTACCATCTCTATATATTTCATATCTAATATAATCAACATCTTTAAATGTACTATTATATAAATCTTCATCAACTACATGTTTGAAATATTCAGTATAAGGTACTGCATTTTCCTTAGTAGCATTTAAAGTACATTCATCTTCACTTGATACATAACCACCACCATCAGTATCTTCGCAATAATACTCTTTTAAAGTATAAACTGAATTATCTTCTTTAAATAATATTTCAAAACTTAATGTAAATGAATCAAATCCATTATAGAATCCTTTTAAATTAACCCCACCATTATAAGAAGATAAACCAAAGTCATCATTAATATAAGCATTTAATCTATAAGAATATTTATTACCTATATAAAAATCATAATAATCAGCCCATTGTTCATGAGCCCAACAAGGGATATAATCTTCATCATCTTCTACATTAGCAATAGAAGTACTTAAATAATAATTATTATCTAATTCAATACCACTTGTATTAAGATTAATAACTTTTCCTTCCTTTAATTCTTTACCTGTTAAAGTACTTTCAAATAATGTATATTCTGATTCAGCAGTAACTTCATCAAATTTTACTTTAACATTATAAACAGTATCATCATTTACAGGTTCTGAATCATCTTCATCAAGAGTTAATTTAATAGTAAGACCATCTTCTATTTTACTACCATCAATAAAAGAATAATCGCTACTACTAAAAATATGACTCTTAGGAAAAGAAAATCCTGGGGCACCTGAACCCATTCCATATAATATTTTAGTATCAACCTCTGAGCCATCAGCATATTTCAAATCTTTTAATATAACTGAAGTTTCAGCATTAACACTTGGCATAATAATAAACATAAATAAAACAAATACAATTCCACTAAAAATTCTTTTCATATCTTTACCCTTTCCTTTCTATTTTTAATTATACTCTTAAAAAAATATTTTTAAAGTTAAATCACACAAAAATATAAAAAGAATATATTAAATATGAAA
>JAZSKU010000038.1:0-4372 GCA_045535005.1 Bacilli bacterium | reverse complement strand
ATTAATAATATTATTAATGTTATTTAATGGATTAGTATTAGAACACATAGTATTAAATTCAATAAATTATATGGATGCATCAAAATTGTATGTAGAAAGTTTATTCTTTATTAAAACAATATTAAAAACATTGTTATGTATTTCATTAATTGTATTTATAATTTTTGAAACAAAATTAAATAAAAAAATAATTTCTCTAATAAAAAAGGTTGATTAATCAATCTTTTTTTTGTATAATAAACAGCATTAAATCAATGGGTATAATTCGTTATAGTTGACAAAAAGTGTAAAGTGTGGTATAATACAAGCACATTTACAAAAGGGGGTAAATTATGAATAATGAATTAGTAAATGCATTAAATGCAAAAAAACAAGATTCTCTAAGAAAGGACAAAGAACTTCGTCAATTACATGCTACTCAAAAAGCAAATGGTGTAGCTGCTGTTGAATTAAATAAGATTGTTAAAGCAATTAAAGAAGTTCAAGCTGATTATTATAAAGCTGATAAAGATCTTAAAGATTACACTGAAGCTTATAATAGTTATGTAGCTGCTGTAGGTACTGATGAAGAAGCTGCTAAAAAAGCTGAATTAAAAGCTATGGAAGAAACATTAGCAAGTGCTTATGGTATTACACTATTAGAGGAAATTCCTGAATTAGAGGAAGAAGAACCAGAAGTAGAAGAACCTGAAGTTGAAGATCCAGAAGAAGAAGAGGAAGAAGAAGTAGAAAACGTTGTAGCACCAAAACCAAGTTTAGCTGGAAAAATAGCTAAATGGACATTATTAACAGCTGGTGCTATCGGACTTGTAGGTACAGCTGTACATACAGGTATGTTATTAGCAAGAGATGAAGTAGTAGATCAAAATGAAGATGAAGATTTAGAACCTGGTGCTTATGGAACATTTACAGATGCTACTGATCAAGAACAAGTAGAAGCAAGAGCTCAATACTTATATGATAATTACTTTGGTGATTTCGCTAGTCAATTATCTCCAAGTGAACAAGCTGCTATTACACCAGAAAAAATTGCTAATACAATTAGAGTATTAAATGGAGAACTTCCATTAGATGCTGACGGTAATAGATATTATGATGCTAACTTAGTAGATGACTTCGGACAAGCATTCGTATATATGGTAGCTGATCTTCCATCATCTCCAAACATTGATAAAGTATATCATGTACCATCTCATTTATTCGCTGTAGACGGAAGTGCTACATCAGAATTTATGAAAGCATATGATCAAGACTATGCTGCTATCGCAGAAGGTAGAAATACTCGTGATGGAGAAAAAACAAGAGCTGCAATTGCATCACTTGGTGAAAAAATGTGGAATGAATGGGTACTACAAGGTATGCATGAAGGAAATAGTCCTTACAACTTACCAGCTAGTCAAAGAAATTTAGCATTCTTAGGAACAATGGCTCCATATGCTACATATGCATTTGAATATAACTTAAATGCTATGCAACCAGTATGTATTACAGGATGTGTAGATTACAGTACAAAATTAATGCAAGAAATGACAGTTAATGAAATATATGTTGGATATACAACAGGAAAATGGGATACAGTACTTGCAAAAGCTGCTGGAATCAGTAATACTGAAAATCCAGATTCAATTGCATTCCACCAAGATTTAACTGATCAATTACAATATCAAGCATCACAAATTCAAACTAAAAAATTAAATTAAAATTTAAGGGGGTTTAAATTATGTATAGTAATGAAAGAAATTCAGGATTTAGTGTCCTAGATTTATTAGTAAAAATTATATTTGCTGCACTTTTCATATTTATACTTGTATGGTTATTCCAAAAGAAAGTTCCAAATATGGCACCTTTCTACAGCAACGTATTTAGAGAAAATATAAAATACATGCAAGAAGCTGGTGAAAGCTATTTCACTGATGATAAATTACCAAAAGAAATCGGTGGTACAGCAAAAATTACATTATCAGAAATGTTTGATAAGAAATTAATCTTACCATTCGTTGATGAAGATGGAAATTCATGTAACCAATATGACTCATATGTAAGTATTACTAAAACTGACATTGGTTATGAATTAAAAACAAACTTAGTTTGTAATAATGAAACAGATTATACTATCAAAGTATTAGGATGTTATACATATTGTGAAAATGACAATTGTATTCAACCTCAAGAAAAGAAATGTACAACTGAAGAAATTACTCAATTCCAATATAAAAAATTAATTAAGAAAACATCTACATCTTATAGTTGTCCAAGTGGATATAAGAGAGATGGAAAATATTGTTATAAAACAGTTCTTACTGATACTGAATCAGCAGAAAAAACAAGAACAACTAAGAAAACATTAACTAAAAATGCTAAATTAGTAGTTACAGAAGGAACTAAAAAATTATTAAGTACAATTAAAACTGAATTACCAGATACAACTAAGAAAGTATACTTAGATCCAATTAAAAATACTACATCAGGAAGCACAACAACTGAAAAAGAAGCTTATAGTTGTACTAAAACAAAAACAGAAAAAGAAACTTATAGTTGTACAAAAACTAAAACTGAAAGACAAGCTTATGATTGTACAAAATCTAAAACTGAAAGACAATGTACAACAACAACTAAGAAAGAACCATATAGTTGTAACTGTACTACTAAATATGTAGGTGGAGTATTAAAAACTTCATGTGATACATGTTATAACTCAGTTCCAGTTCAAACTTGTAAAGATGTAAATGTTAATTATACAGATACTTGTTATAGAGATGTAGAAGTTCCTTATACTACTACATGTACTAGAGATAAACAAGTTACTTATACAGATACATGTTATAGAGATAAAACTGTAACTACTCCAGGAACAACAACTTATAGTTGTCCTTCAAAAGCAACTCATAAGAGTGGTTCAGGAGCTAACTTAAAATGTTATTACTATGAAACTGTAGATGGTGGAACTTCTTATAGTTGTCCAAGTAATTCAAATTACTCTACAGGTTCAGGAAAGAACTTAAAATGTTATAAAGTTACTAACGGATCATATTATTATACATGTAGTGATTCATCATATAAATTAGGTAGCGATAACGTATGTCGTAAGACAGTATACGGAAGCTATACTGAATATGAATGTGATAAAGGTTATGAATTAGATGGTAAAGTATGTAAGAAATATACTACTAAGAAAGTTAAAGCTACAGCTAAAACTAAAACATCAAGTTCTTACACTTATAAATGGAGTTCAAAAGAATCTTTATCAGGATGGACAAAAACTGGAAAAATTAAAATAGTTGAAGGTAAAACTAATTGTGAATAAAAAAGAGAAGAAATTCTCTTTTTTATTGTGTTTTAGGGCAAATTAATGTAAAATTAAATGTAGAGGTGAGTAAGATGGCTAAAGAGAGTCAAAATAAGAATAAAAAGGCTAAAACTACTACTAAAAAGACTACAAAACCTGCAGCTAAAACTACAACAAAAGCTACTAACAAAACTCAAACTAAAAAAACTACTAAAAAAGTAGCAACTCCAGTAAAAAAAATAGTTGCTAAAAAACCAGTAGAAGTTAAAAAAGTTGAAGTAGTTGAAGAAACTGTTAAAGTTGAAAAAGTAGAAGTTAAAAATAATAAGAAAGGACTTCTTAACACTATTTGGTGGATCTTAGGATTTGTTTTACCTCCAGTAGGATTAATATTATTCTTAGTATGGAAAAATGATAAAAAAGATGATGCTAAAAGTGCTGGTGTAGGTGCATTAATCGCAACATGCATTTGGGCATTCTTAGGATTATCATTATTATTATCTGAAGGTGAATCAAAAGGTAATAAAAATAATAGTGGAGATAACACATATAAAACAGTAGATATTACTGAATGTAGTGATGAAGTTGCTGATTGGTATACTGATATTGTTAATAAGAAAACAGTTATTACTGTTATCGCAAGTACAACTTGTCCTTATTGTCAACAATACAAACCAGTAATTAAAGAATATGCAAAAGATAATGATTTAAAACTTTATTTCTTTGAAACAGATCAAGTAAGTGATGCTGATTATAATGCTATTACATCAACATTTAATTTAGAAAATTATGAAGGATATATTCCATATACATTCGTAGTTCAAGATGGAAAATTCCTTGGTGATGTAACTGGTGGAATGGAAAAATCAGATATAATTAAATTCTTATCATCAGTAGGATTATAAAAAACTAGGAAACTAGTTTTTTTTTATTATATATAGTATAATTTTATTAGGTGATATTATGAAAAAAATGTTATTTACAGTCATATTAATCACACTAATAATTATATTAATTAAATCTTTTATATCAGATTATATTATTACATATAAAGTAGATAGATATGAAATAAAAGAAACATACAAA